>NZ_RZST01000149.1:0-13174 GCF_003997575.1 Mesorhizobium sp. M1A.F.Ca.IN.022.07.1.1 | reverse complement strand
GTTCTACAAGGGCAACGGCACCATGGCGGTGGCGCCCGGTGCCGCGCTGATGTCGCCGGCCTTCGCGCAAGACGCCGGCGAGGAGCCGGAGATCGCCGGCATCTATGTCATCGGCGACGACGGCGCGCCGTTCCGCGTCGGCTTCACGCTGTCCAACGAGTTTTCCGACCATGTGACCGAGCGCGTGAACTACCTGTTCCTCGCCCATTCCAAGCTGCGCAACGCCTCGTTCGGACCGGAAATCCTGATCGGCGAGCTGCCCGCCGACATAAGGGGCTCTTCACGAATCTGGCGCGACGGCAAAGTGCTTTGGGAAAAGCCGTTCCTGTCCGGCGAGGCGAACATGTCGCACACCATCGCCAATCTCGAGCATCACCATTTCAAATATTCAGCCTTCCGCCAGCCGGGCGACGTGCATGTGCACATGTTCGGCACCGCCACACTCTCGTTCGCAGACGGCGTCAGGACCGAGGAAGGCGACACGTTCGAGATCGAGGCCAAGGATTTCGGCCTGCCGCTGCGCAACCCGCTCGAGATCGAGAAGCCAGTGAAGGTGGCGGTGAAGGCGCTGTGAGGTTAGAGCGTGATCTCCCCCACGAGGGGGGAGATTGGCAGCTTCAACCTCAATAAATATCGAAATCGAAATACTTCGATTGGATCTTCTTGTAGGTGCCGTCGGCAACAATGGCGTCGATTGCCGCGTTGAGGCGGTCGCGCAGGGCGGCGTCCTCCAGGCGCACGGCGATGCCGGCCTCGGTCTCGGTGCCCTTGACGTCGCCCACCAGCTTGCAGCAGCCGTCGCTCGCCTTCTTCATCCAGTCGACCAGCACGAACTTGTCCGAGATGACGGCGTCGAGCCGGCCGTTGAGCAGATCGGTGACCGCCTCTTCCTGGGTCGGGTAGAGCTTCGCCTCGGCGCCGGCCTTGGCGTAGACGTCCTGGGCGTAGTTGGCCTGGGTGGTCGAGGCCTGGGCACCGACCGTCTTGCCGGCAAGCGAGGCCGGCTCGGTCGAGGCGATATCGGCGTCCTTCAGGGCGACCAGCGCAAGCGGCGTGGTGTAGTATTTGTGGGTAAAGGCGACCTGCTTCTTGCGTTCCTCGGTGATGCTCATCGAGGCGATGATGGCGTCGAATTTCTTGGCCTGCAGGGCCGGAATGATGCCATCCCAATCCTGGGTGACGATCTCGCATTCGATCTTCATCTGCGCGCAGAGCGCATTGGCGATGTCGATGTCGAAGCCTTCCACCTTGCCGTCCGGCGTGATGGTGTTGAAGGGCGGATAGGCGCCCTCGGTGCCGATCTTGATCTTTTCGGCCGCGTCTACCGAACCGACGCCGAGCGCCAGCATGGCGGCGGCCGCAGCCGACAGGATCCATCTGGATATCTGCATTTTCATCCCCTTGGGTTCAGGTGCTACATGCTCAGACGCAGCCAAGCACGGCGCGCGAGGCCGGGCAAGCACAGCCTGGCGATCAGCGCGCGGCGCGAAAATGCTTGGAGAGCTTCAGCCCCTGCGCCTGATAGTTGGAACCCAGCTCGCTGCCATAGAGCGCCTGCGGCCGCTTCAGCATATGCTCGTAGACGAGGCGGCCTACGATCTGGCCGTGGTCGAGGATGAACGGCACCTCGTGGCTGCGCACTTCAAGCACCGCGCGGCTGCCGCTGCCGCCGGCGGCGGAATGGCCGAAGCCCGGGTCGAAAAAGCCGGCATAGTGGACGCGGAACTCGCCGACCAGCGGATCGAAAGGCGTCATCTCGGCGGCATAGAGCGGCGGCACGTGCACGGCTTCGCGAGAGACCAGGATGTAGAACTCGTCCGGGTCGAGCACGAGCTCGCCGGCCCCGCTCTTGTAGAGCGGTTCCCAGAAGTCGACCACATCCTGAGCGGCGCGCTTGTCGACGTCGACGAGGCCGGTGTGGTGCTTGCCGCGATAGCCGACCAGGCCGTCCTTGTCGCCGTCGAGATCGATAGAGAGCGCAATGCCGCCGCCGGAGATGTTGGGCGGCTCGGTCGCAACCAGCATCTCGGCGTGATGGAGGTCACGCAACTCATTCTCCGACAGCACGGCATTGCCGGTGCGGAAGCGGATCTGCGACAGGCGCGAGCCGGCGCGCACGACGATCGGGAAGGTGCGCGGGCTGACCTCGAGATAGAGCGGGCCATGATAGCCGGCGGCGATCTTATCGAACTCATGGCCGCGGTCGGTCATGACACGCGTGAAAATGTCGAGCCGTCCGGTCGAGCTCTTCGGGTTGGCCGAAGCCGAGACTTCCGCCGGCAGCGCCAGGCTTTCCTGCAGCGGCACGATGTAGACGCAGCCCGTCTCCAGCACCGCGCCCTCGGCAAGGTTGATCTCATGCAGCTTCAGCCGGTCCAGCTTGTCGGCCACCAGATGATCGGGACCGGGCAGAAAGGAAGCCCGCACGCGAAAGGCCTTGTCGCTAAGTCTGAGATCGAGGCTGGCCGGCTGGATCTGGTTGGTGTCGAGCGCGCGCGGCGACTTCAGCGCGCCCGACTGGAAGAGCGCCGCGATGTCCTGATCCGGAAGAATGCCTGTCTGCCGCAATGTCTGGCTCCGGGCGAAGTCATTGTCGTCGCAGTTTCCTGTCGCAAAACCGCGGGACACTTTTGCGGAGGCTGCCTGGTACAACCCTCTTAATCAAGCCGGCAATTGACGCAAGCGCGGGCGAGGTCTAAAGGGTCGTTATCCCGTGGTGATTTGGCCGGTCGGCTTGCAGCCACGTTAAACAAGTCGCTAAAGGACCGTCGGGCCGCAAGGCCGTATGGACCGGTTGCGACGTCGCGGCCGGTTTTTTTGTGTTTGGAAGCAGGGCGATGACCAAGACGCGTAACTGGAAACCTCAGACGGCACTCGTGCATGGCGGGACGCTGCGTTCCGGCTTCGGCGAGACCGCCGAGGCGATGTATCTCACCCAGGGCTATGTCTACGAGACGGCCCAGGCAGCGGAGGCCCGCTTCAAGGGCGAGGAACCCGGCTTCATCTATTCGCGCTACGCCAACCCGACCGTCGATATGTTCGAGAAGCGCATGTGCGCGCTGGAAGGCGCGGAAGACGCACGTGCAACCGCTTCCGGCAT
Source organism: Mesorhizobium sp. M1A.F.Ca.IN.022.07.1.1 (assembly GCF_003997575.1). Taxonomy (NCBI): domain Bacteria; kingdom Pseudomonadati; phylum Pseudomonadota; class Alphaproteobacteria; order Hyphomicrobiales; family Phyllobacteriaceae; genus Mesorhizobium; species Mesorhizobium sp. M1A.F.Ca.IN.022.07.1.1. The sequence continues at coordinate 10,074 of NZ_RZST01000149.1, read as the reverse complement.
GGCCGCCGTGTCCGCCGCCCTGCTCTGCAGCGTCAAGGCCGGCGATCACATCGTTGCGGCGCGAGCCCTGTTCGGTTCCTGCCGCTGGGTAGTCGAGACGCTGGCGCCGCGCTATGGCATCGAGGCAACGCTGATCGACGGCACCGACATTGCCAATTGGGAAAAAGCGGTCAGGCCGAACACCAAGCTGTTCTTCCTGGAAAGTCCGACCAACCCGACGTTGGAAGTGGTCGATATCGCCGCTGTCGCCGCTTTAGCAAATTCGATCGGCGCACGCGTGATCGTCGACAACGTCTTTGCCACGCCGCTGCAGCAGAAGCCGCTGCAGCTCGGCGCCCATATCGTGGTCTACTCGGCGACCAAGCACATCGACGGACAAGGCCGCTGCCTCGGCGGCGTCATCCTGTCGGACAAGAAGTGGATCGACGAGAACCTGCACGATTATTTCCGGCACACCGGCCCGAGCCTGTCCCCATTCAACGCATGGACGCTGCTGAAAGGCCTCGAGACGCTCCCGCTGCGCGTGCGCCACCAGACCGAAAGCGCCGGCAAGATCGCGGACTTCCTGGCTGGCCGGCCGGAGATCGCCCGCGTCATCTATCCGGGCCGGGCCGACCATCCCCAGGCGGATATCGTCAGGAAGCAGATGTCGGGCGGCTCGACGCTGATCTGCCTCGACGTCAAGGGCGGCAAGCAGGCGGCCTTCGCCTTGCAGAACGCGCTCGACATCGTGCTGATCTCGAACAACCTCGGCGACGCAAAGAGCCTGATCACGCATCCGGCGACGACGACGCACAAAAACCTCACTGACGAGGCCCGCGCCGAGCTCGGCATCGGACCAGGCACGCTCAGGCTCTCCGTCGGGCTGGAGGATACCGACGACCTGCTCGCCGACATCGAACAGGCGCTGAAGGCGGCGAAGGAATGAACCGCCACGGCGGCAAAGAGGGCGCTTGAGCCGCAGCCGGCTCAAGCAATCTCTTCGAGTTCAGTCATCCCGCTGTTGCGGATGGTCATTGCGTTGCCACGCCATTCGACGGCCCCGCCAAGCCAGCCGCGCGCCCAGATGGCGGGAAGCATCGCGTCGCGCACGATCATCGCGGTGACGCTGCGCGGCGACAGATGCCAGCCCTTGGACCAGGCGAGCATGCATTCGGGCACATAGGCGATCGCCAGCACGCAGAGCGCGGTCGTGGGCAGGCTGACACCGGCGCTTGCCGCCGCGATCAGCGCCAGAAGCAGCGGCACGACCACACCGGTCAGGATTTCGGGCGCGAAGAACAATGGGAAGGTGACGCGGCGCAGCCGCGCCCAGCGCGCCTGGCGCGACCAGATTTCGGCGAGCGTGCGCTGGCCGAGCGGCTGCTCGAAGGGCGCGGCCACGAGATTGACCCGAAGGCCAAGGCTGTTGACCAGCTTGGTCGCCGCCGCGTCCTCGGCGATCTCGGCGGCCAAAGCCTGGATGCCGCCATTTGCATCCAGCATCGGCTTGTTCCACAGCATGCTCTTGCCCTGGGCGAAGCCAAGGCCGAGCGCTTCGCCGGCATATTGCCAGCGCGCCTGCAGCGTGTTGAGGAAGGCGCATTCGACCTCGGCCCAGAAACCGTTCGGACGCGAGCCGATCGGCGTCGAGCAGACGAGGCCGGTGTCCGGCCCCCAGGCCGCCATCAGATGCTGGACATAGTCCTTGGGCATCAGCACGTTGGAATCGGCGAGGATCACCCAGTCGTGCCGCGCCGCCTGCCAGCCCTTGATGCAGTTGTTTAGCTTGGGATTGGCGCTGATCCTGTCATCGCCGACGAGGAGCCGCGCCGGAACATTCGGAAATCTCGCGATGGCGGCGTTGATCAGCTTGACCACGGGATCTTCGGCGTGCGCGACGCAGAAGATCAGTTCGTAGCGCGGCCAATCGAGCGAGAAGGCGCGGTCGAGCGTCTCCTGCGTGAACGGCTCCACACCGCGCGACGGCACGACGATCGAGACAGGCGACAGGCCGCCGGAGGGCGCGGGAATGGCGCAACGAGCCTTCAGCCGCGACGACGCGAGCAGGATGCTGGCAAGGTTGGAAAAAAGAAGGGCCGAGGAGGCAAAGGCGGCTGCGAGGGTCAGTTCCATCGAGATCTGGTCACTCCGGAAAGGCCGCCCGAGGCCGTTTCATCACTCGACAAAGCGCCCGAGTCGCCCGCACGGTTTGTGCACACCAACATTGTCATGTGTCACTTAAATGACATTGTTTGTCGGCACTTGCGGTGGAAAAGCCGGCAGGCTGGCGACGCCGCGGAGGTAGAACCGCGAAGCGCGGTAAAATGTTCCCTGCGGCACCGGAGTGGCTCATGTATCGCGCCGTGACGCGCAACATCGAAGTGCAGGTTAGGCCGTTTTATCTGGAGGACCGTTCCGATCCGTCCGAAAACCGCTATGTCTGGGGCTACCAGGTGACGATCGACAACCGGTCGGACGAGTTCGTGCAGCTTCTGTCGCGCTACTGGCACATCACCGACGGGCGTGGCCGAGTCGAAGAAGTGCGCGGCGAGGGCGTGGTCGGCGACCAGCCGGAGCTCAACCCCGGCGACAGCTATCAGTACACGTCGGGATGCCCGCTCTCGACGCCATCCGGCATCATGGTCGGCCGCTACACGATGCGCAACGGCCGCGGCGAAACGTTCGACGTCGCCATTCCGGCTTTCTCGCTCGATATGCCGGGGACGAAAAGGACGGTGAATTAAAGAACTCGAGTTCCCCGCCTCCGCAAAGCGGGGGCGAGGAGCCGGAGCTTTCTCACTCCGCCGCAAACTCCGCCGGATCGAAGTCGTACTGCGTCGAGCAGAACTCGCAAGCGACATGGATACCGCCGTCCTCGGTCGAGTCCTTTATCTCCTCGGCCGAGAAGCCTTCGAGAATGCCTCGGATTTTGTCGCGCGAGCAGGAGCACTGATCGGCGACCGGCACACCGCGGAAGACGCGCACGCCGTGCTCGTGGAACAGCCGGTAGAGCAGCCGCTCGGCACCCACCGTCGGATCGATGAGCTCGGTCGGCTCGATGGTGCCGAGCAGCGCCAAGAGTTCCCGCCAGGAATTGTCGGCCGGTTCGTGCGTCACGTCTCGTGGATCGCCATCCCCGCCCGAAATGTCGGGCACGCGCATGCGTTCGGGCGCCTGCGGCAGGAACTGCGCCAGGATACCGCCGGCGCGCCATTGCTCGCGGGCCCCGCCCGGGCCCGGGGTCACCAGCTTCGCAACCGACATCCTCAGATCGGTCGGGATCTGCTCCGACTGGCGGAAATAGGTGCGCGCGGCTTCTTCCAGCGATGTGCCGTCGAGTTGGACGATGCCCTGATAGCGCTGCGTGTGCGCGCCCTGATCGATGGTCAGGGCCAGGACGCCGGTGCCGAGCAGCTTCTCCTGCGAGATCTCGCCCGAGGCAATCAGCGCCTGCAGCCGGTCGGCGTCGAAGCGCGCATAGGCGCGCAACGAATGCGGCGTGGTAAAGTCCGCCACCAGCATGTCGACCGGTCCGTCCGTGCGGGTTTGCAGGATGAACTTGCCCTCGAATTTCAGCGACGTGCCGAGCAGCACGGTGAGCACGCAGGCCTCCGCCAGCAGGCGCGCGACCGGCTCGGGATAATCGTGGCGGCTGAGAATGGCGTCGAGCATCGGCCCGAGCTGCACCGTGCGGCCGCGCACATCCAGGGGCGCTACTTCGTAAGGCACGACATGGTCGTCGCCTGCGAAGCCGAATTCGCCGAGTTTGGGTTGATGCTCAGCCAAGGAAAGCGTTTCCAGCATGACAAAACTCCGGGGCGCATCCATCCCGCTTTCCAGGCGGCATGGGTCGAAGCGCGTTCGATTTCAGTGATGGCCCGCAAATAGGCATCACACATCCCGGGATCAAGTTGGCGCGGATCAAGTCGACCCCGGTCAAGCGCCCAGGCACCAGGCCAGCACCGCCTTCTGGGCGTGCAGCCGGTTCTCGGCCTCGTCGAAGACCACCGAATGCGGTCCGTCGATCACCTCGTCGGTGACCTCCTCGCCGCGATGCGCAGGCAGGCAGTGCATGAAAAGCGCGTCGGACTTCGCCCTCGCCATCAGCGCGGCGTTGACCTGGTAGGGCAGGAAGACGTTATGGCCGCGGGCGCGATGCTCCTGGCCCATCGACACCCAGCTGTCGGTGACGACGCAATCGGCCTGGTCGACGGCCTCTTCGGCCGAGCCGGCAAACCTCACCTTGCCGCCATTGGCCTTCGCCCAGTCGACATATTTCTCGAACGGCTCGCTGCCCTCCGGCACGGCGACATTGAGGTTGAAGCGGAACCGCGCCGAGGCTTCTAGAAGCGAGTGCAGCACATTGTTGCCGTCACCTGTCCAGGCGAAGGTCTTGCCGGCCACCGGACCGCGATGCTCCTCATAGGTCATGATGTCGGCCATCAGCTGGCAGGGATGGGTATCGTCGGTCAGCCCATTGATCACCGGCACGGTCGCGTTTTCGGTGAGTTCCAGCAACCGGTCATGCGAGGTGGTGCGGATCATGATGGCATCGACATAGCGCGACAGCACCTTGGCGGTGTCGGCGATGGTTTCAGAACGGCCGAGCTGCATCTCGGTGCCGGTCAGCATGATGGTCTCGCCGCCGAGTTGGCGCATGCCGACGTCGAAGGAAACGCGCGTGCGCGTCGAAGGCTTGTCGAAGATCATCGCCAGCACCTTGCCCTCGAGCGGCTTCGAACGCTCGCCGGCCTTGAGCCTGGTCTTTCGCGCCATCGCATCGTCCAGCATGACGCGCAGATCGCCTGCGGAAACGGCGGACAGGTCGGTGAAGTGACGAACGCTCATCGGCAGATTCCAGAACTACTTCGCGGCTTCGGCCGTAATCGCGTCGGTCAGGCCCTTGGCGCCCGACCGAATGCGTTTCAGCGCCTCCCCGATCTCCTCGTCGGTGACGGTGAGCGGCGGCAAAAGCCGGATGACGTTGTCGCCCGCCGGCACCGCAAGCAAGTGCTGGTCGCGCAGCGCCATGTTAACCTTGGCGTTGGGCATGGCGCATTTCAGCCCTAGCATCAGCCCGCTTCCCCGGATGCCTTCGATGACCTCGGGAAATTCGTCGGCGACCGCCGCCAGTCCTTGCTTCAGCAGCAATGCCTTGCGCTGAACGTCCTCGAGGAAGCCGTCGGCCAGCACGACGTCGAGCACGGCGTTGCCCACCGCCATCGCCAGCGGATTGCCGCCGAAAGTGGTGCCGTGCACGCCGACCGTCATGCCAGCCGCCGCGTCGTCGGTTGCGAGGCAGGCACCCATCGGAAAACCGCCGCCGATGCCCTTGGCGATCGCCATCAGGTCAGGCGTGACGCCCGCCCACTCATGCGCGAACAGCTTGCCGGTGCGCCCGATGCCGCACTGGACCTCGTCGAAGATCAGAAGCAGGCCATGCCGGTCACAGAGTTGCCGAATCCGCTTCAACGACTGCGTCGGCACCGGGCGGATGCCGCCCTCGCCCTGCACCGGTTCGATCAGGATAGCCGCGGTTTCCGGTGTGATCGCCTTCTCGGCGGCATCGATATCGTCGAACGCGACCTGGTCGAAGCCCTCGACCTTCGGACCGAAACCCTCGAGATATTTGTACTGACCGCCGGCGGCGATCGTCGCCAGCGTGCGGCCGTGGAAGGCGCCCTCGAAAGTGATGATGCGGAAACGCTCCGGATGGCCTTTGACGAACTGATAGCGCCTGGCCGACTTGATGGCGCATTCCAGAGCCTCGGCGCCCGAATTGGTGAAGAACACCTTGTCGGCGAAGGTTGCATCGACCAGCCTTTCGCCCAGCCGGCGCTGCTCCGGGATCTCGTAGAGATTGGAGACGTGCCACAGCTTGGCCGCCTGCCCGGTGAGCGCCGCGACCAGATGCGGATGGCTGTGGCCCAGCGAGTTCACGGCGATGCCGCCGGCGAAGTCGAGATATCGCTCGCCCTTGTCGGTGACCAGCCAGGTCCCCTCCCCGCGGTCGAAGGCCAGGGGTGCGCGAGCAAAAGTCTCGTAAAGCGCCGAACCGCTCATTATATGCGTCTCCGGAACCGGAAATCAAAAAAGCCGCCAATGCGGCGGCCTTTGCGGCTTATCATGTTTTTCGGCCATGAAGTCAACGAAAAGGTCGCGCAGAAGCGCGCGGCAAGGCTCCAGCGCCACGCCGGCCCATCAGCGGTTGGGCAAGTTGGGGAAAACCGTAAAAACCGAATCGGTGTTGCCCTGGGGACTCTTGTCACCGAGTCAGCGCATAAGGTAATTGTAGTCGAGAAATAACTAGATTTCGTGCGGCGGATCTAATCACCCGGTACATGTGGTGTCGTTTGCCCGGCGAGAGCCGGCTCGGGAAAGGATTCTGACCGCCGCACGCCTCAGCAGGAGCGCGGTCTCATGAACTGGACTGACGAGCGAGTCGAACTTCTCAGGAAATTGTGGTCGGAGGGTCTCAGCGCCAGCCAGATCGCCGCGCAGCTCGGCGGTGTGAGCCGCAATGCCGTTATCGGCAAGGTGCATCGCCTGAAACTGTCGGGCCGCGGCCGCGCGACCGCGGCGCCGGCACGGCAGAAGAAGGCCACGCAGGGCGCCTCGATGCAGAAGTCCGTGGCTCGTGCCGCCAGCGCAGCCCGTCATGTGACGGCCTCCATCGGCGCGACCGCTCTGCAGGTGCAGTTCGAGGCGGAGCCGGTGGCGCGCCACTATATCCGCCCGGTCGAGAACGTTGTCGTGCCAATCTCGCGCAACCTGCAGCTCGTCGAGCTGACCGAGCGCACCTGCAAATGGCCCAACGGCGATCCGCTGTCGGAAGACTTCAGCTTCTGCGGCAACGACGCTGGCGAAACCGGGCCGTACTGCAAATACCATGCAAGGGTGGCGTTCCAGCCGGCGGCGGAAAGGCGCAGAAGCCGCTAAGCGAATAGCGAATAGCGAATAGCGAATAGCGAATAGCGAATAGCGAATAGCGAATAGCGAATAGCGAATAGCGAATAGCGAACGAAATAGGAATCTATATTCGAGTCCGGCACAAGCTTCTTTATCGCTATTCGCTATTCGCTATTTCACAGCCATCCATTCTTCCTGAACCGCCAATACAGAAACGCGCAGATCAGCGCGATGGCGGCCAGGACTGTCGGGTAGCCGTATTCCATCTTCAGTTCAGGCATGTCGTCGAAATTCATGCCGTAAATGCCGGCGAAGGCCGTGGGCACCGCCAGGATGGCCGCCCATGAGGCCAGCTTCTTGGAGATCGCCGTTTCCTGGCTCTGTCCGACCAGAAGGCTTGCCTCGAAGGCGAAGGCGAGCACCTCGCGCAGGCTGTCGATCTTTTCCTGCACGGTGCGGATGTGCTCCGTCACGTCGCGGAACAGCGGATGCATGGCGGCATGGATCTGCGGCAGCTCGGCGCTGGTCAGCCGCCGGCAGACCTCGACCAGCGGCAGCGCCGCGTTGCGCAGCCTGAGCAGATCGCGGCGCAGCATGTAGAGCCGCTCGATGTCGCCACCGCTCATCGGCTTCAGCAGCACCTTGTCCTCGATCTGCTCGACCTCGTCCTCGATCTGCTCGAGCACAGGCATGTAGTTGTCGACGATGAAGTCGAGAATTGCATAGAGGACGAAATCCTCGCGCTTGGCGAGCGAGGACGGGCAGCTTTCCCAGTGCTGGCGCACCGCGGCGTAAGAGGTCGACGGGCCGTGCCTGACGCTGACGATATAGCCGGTGCCGACGAAGAGATGCGTCTCGCCGAAGGTGACGCGGCCATCGATCAGTTGCGCTGTGCGGGCGACGATGAACAAGGCATCGCCATACTGTTCGATTTTCGGCCGCTGATGCGGGTGTTCTGCGTCTTCGATCGCCAGATCATGCAGATGGAACTGCGCCTGCACCCTAAGCAGCAGGTTGCGGTCCGGCTCGAGCAGGCCGATCCAGACGACATGGCCGGGCTTTGCCGCCCATATTCCGGCCTCTTCGATCGTAATGTCGGCGACGCGCTTGCCGGCGGAATAGACGCTGGACGCAACAATGCCGGATGTCGGCTGCGGGGCCGCGGTCAGGGTTCGAACTTGCTCCATCGCAAAACCTCCCGAGACGGCGACTGACAAAACTGCTGCACCTGGAGGAGCTTAGCCTAAATTAGAAAGCCATTCGAGTGGCCGCCCTTCACTTGGCCGATCTTGGGTCGCCGATACCGCGTCACCCGGCCGATAGTGGGCCAGGCAACACCACCTGGTCGGTCTTGTCGCCCTTCGGCCGCTCGGCCGGCATCTGGTCGCCGGTGACGATGTAATAGATGGTTTCGGCGATGTTGGTGGCGTGGTCGCCGATCCGCTCGATGTTCTTGGCGCAGAACAGCAAGTGGGTGCAGGGGGTGATGTTGCGCGGATCTTCCATCATATAGGTCAGAAGTTCACGGAACAGCGAAGTGTACATGGCGTCGATCTGGTCGTCGCGGTCGCGCACGAAGCCGATCTTCTCGACCGAGCGCGAGGCATAGACGTCGAGCACTTCCTTAAGCTGCGTCAACGCCAGATCGGCTAGCGCCTTGAGGCCGCGGAAGAGGCTGCTCGGCTGGCGGCCGTCAATGACCGCCGCGACGCGCTTGGCGACGTTCTTGCCGAGATCGCCGACGCGCTCGATGTCGGCCGAGATGCGGATGGCGCCGACGATCTCGCGCAGGTCCGTCGCCATCGGCTGGCGCCTGGCGATGATGACGATCGCCTTGTCGTCGATCTCGCGCTGTCCCTCGTCGAGAACGAGATCGTCCTGGATGACTTTCTGTGCCAAACCCGGATCGGCGTTCACGAGGGCCGCGATAGCCTGCTCGACCATGCGCTCGGCATGCCCGCCCATGGCGGCGATGCGCTTCGACAGGAATTTCAGTTCTTCGTCATAGGCACTGACAATGTGGACGGACTGCATCGATATGCCTTCTCGGTTCCTGCCGGCTGGTGCGTTCCCTCAATCTGCCGCTGATACGCGAGCCGGATCTCAGAAAAAAGAAAATGCCGGTTGCCAACCAATATAGGATCATTGAGCCGGCAAATGAACCGTGAACGCCGCACCCTTGCCGACTTCCGACTTGATCGACAGCCTTGCGTTATGACGTGTCAATATATGCTTGACGATCGAAAGGCCAAGGCCGGTGCCTTTCTGAGTCCGGCTGTTTTCCACGTCGACGCGGTAGAAGCGCTCCGTGATGCGGGGGATGTGTTCCTCGGCAATGCCTGGACCATAGTCCCTTATGGTCACGTCGATGCCTGGGTCGTGGCCGTCCTCGGCGTGTGCTATCGACACGGTGACGCGTCCGCCCGACTGGCCGTATTTGCAGGCATTCTCCAGCAGGTTCTCGAAAACCTGGAAGAGCTCGTCGCGGTCGCCCGGCACGGAAATCGGCCCATCGATGAAGTCCCGCTCGATGGCGATGCCGTTCTCGTTGGCCAGCGGCGCAAGCGAGTCGATGACGCTGTCGATGGTCTGTCGAAGGTCGACTTCGGTCCCCGGCCGCAGATAGGGCTTCATCTCCAGCCGCGACAGCGACAACAGGTCGTCGATCAGGCGCGCCATGCGGCCCGTCTGGTTCTGCATTATCTGCAGGAACTGGTCGCGCGCCGCCGCGTCGTTGCGGGCAGGCCCGCGCAACGTCTCGATGAAGCCGGCGATCGAGGCGAGCGGGGTGCGCAGCTCATGGCTGGCATTGGCGATGAAGTCGGCGCGCATGCGGTCGATGCGGCGCGCCTCGCTCTGATCCTTGAACACCAGCACGTAAAGATCGGTGCCATGGCCGACCGAGGACGCGCTCACCCGGTATGTGCGCTCGACCGGCAGCTTTTCCGTGTAGTCGACGACATCTGACGCCATAGTTCCCGAGACGATCCCGTCAAGCAAAGCCTGCATTTCCGGCGCGCGGAATTTGAGCGACAGCGACATGCCGGGGGCCAGCCCACCGAAGGCGGCAAAGGCGGCCGCGTTGGCGTGGACGATAGTGGCGGTCCGGTCGAAGATGATCAGCGGATCGGCAACGGCGGCGGCCAGATATTCGCCGGACAGCCGCTGCAACCCGCCGACTTC
>NZ_RZST01000148.1:0-13223 GCF_003997575.1 Mesorhizobium sp. M1A.F.Ca.IN.022.07.1.1 | reverse complement strand
ATCGCTGGTCGGGAAACTCCGCTATCGGATGCCCGAGTTTCTCGAGCGCGCCATTCGCGCGGCGAGCCCGAGCCGGTTCCGGCTGGCGCTCGACCTCGGCTGCGGCACCGGCCTGATGGGCGAAAGGCTGCGCCCGATCGTCGACCGGCTGGAAGGCTATGACATTTCGAGCAGCATGTTGCGGAAGGCGCGCGCCAAAGGCATCTACGACCGGCTTTCCAAGTCCGATCTCCAGCATTTTTCTCGACCCGACGCGAAAGCCGACCTCGTGGTCGCCGCCGACGTGTTCATCTATGTCGGGGCGCTCGAACGCATTGTTGGAGCAATTGCCGACAGTCTGGTCGATGAAGGGCTCTGTGTGTTCTCGGTCGAGACACTTGCCGGTGGCGATGACTTTGCATTGCTGCCCTCGCGGCGCTACGCGCATTCCGAGACTTATGTGCGGCACGTTCTCGCCGACAGCGGGTTTGCGATCCTGTCGCTGGAAAGCATGACCATCCGGCATGACCGCGGCGAGCCAGTAGGAGCCCTTGCGGTGATAGCCCGTCGCAGGCCGGCGGAATGAGGGCGACGGCTGCTCGCGAAAAAGCCCGAATCGCGTGTCGGCTTAGGGCGTGGCGATACGGCACGGAGAATTACCATGCGCTGGACCATGGCTGTGTTGGCATCTTGCCTGATGACGGCCGGCTGCGTTGGCGGCACTTCGATGGCGGAGCGCCAGGACGAAAACGTCCAATCCTCGCTGCAATATGACAGCGTGCCCTGCGAACAGCTGCTAGCCAATCGCAACGCGCTGGCGCAGCAATACAATCTGCCGGTCACCGCAAAACCGGCTTTCTCCAATCCGGCGATGGGTTTTGGCCCGTTCACGCCGGACATGCGCTCCAGGGCGCAGCGCGACAGCGACAAGGCGAGCGGCGAGATCGACGCAATGAACCGCTCGATCGAACGGCGCGATTGCGGCAAGCCAAAGAAGAAGGACAAGTTCGCGCTGCCGGGCTCGAAGCCGGCGTCTGCTCAGTAACCCGCTTCGCGATCGACGACGTTTTCGAGCTTTTCGCCGCGCTCGAAGGCGGCCATCTGCCGAAGCATGATCGGCACCAGATGGGCCGGGTCCGAGGTCGCCGCCGCATGCGGCGTCACGAACACTTTCGGATGGCTCCACAACGGGCTAGTCTTCGGCAGCGGCTCGACCTCGAACACGTCGAGGCTCGCTTCCTTCAGCGTGCCGTCGTCCAGCGCGCGCAGGATGTCGGCATCCTTCTGCAGCCGCCCGCGCCCGGCGTTGATCAGCACCGAGCCGCCGAGGCCGTTGCGTTTGCGCAATTCCTTCAGAACGGCGTAATTGACGATGCCTTGCGTGCGCGGCGTCAGCGGCAACAGCACCACCAGGATGTCGGTGGCGTTGAGGAAGGGGATCAGCCCGCCTTCGCCGGAATAGGTCGACACGCCCTGCATCGGGTGCTCGGTGCGCGACCAGCCGTTCACGGCGAAGCCTAGCGCCAAAAGCACCGATGCCGCGGCGCGGCCAAGGTTGCCGAGACCCATGATGCCGACGGAGATGTCGCCGGCCGGGCGTTGCGGCGGCTCGTGCCAGGTCTTCTTCTGCTGTTGCGCTCGGTAGAGCATGCCCTGGCGATGGTGGTCGAGCACGCGCCAGACGACATACTCGGTCATGTATTGCGTGAGATTGTCGGCAACGACCCGGACGATCGGCACCTCGGGCAGGCCGGGGTCGGCGAAGATATGGTCGACGCCTGCGCCGATCGAGAAGATGGCGCGCAAATTGGGCAGCGACGACAACAGATTCGGTTTCTGCTTCCACACCACTGCATAAGCGATCGAGGGATCGCTCGGACCATCGGGCTCCAGCACCACCTCGCGCTCGGCCGCGAGCAGTTCGCGCCAGCGCTGCGGGTGAAAGCCGGTGAGGGCAAGCAGAACTTTGCCTTTTTCCATTCGCGCAGTGTCTTTCCTGTATTTCCAGCCTACTCGCTGACGACCCCGGTCGGTGCCGTTTCGATCCGGAACGCGGCCGAGATCAGCGCCCTCGTATAGTCGGTTTGCGGGCGGTCGAAAATCTGTTCGGACGGCCCGGCTTCGACGATCTGACCATTGCGCATGACGATCACGTCATTGGCAAGGGCGCGGATGACCTTCAGGTCGTGGCTGATGAAGAGATAGGCGAGATTGTGCCTGGCCTGCAGGTTGCGCAAGAGATCGACCACTTGCGCCTGCACGCTCATGTCGAGCGCCGAAGTCGGCTCGTCGAGCATGACGAAGCGCGGGTTGAGCACCATGGCGCGTGCGATGGCGACACGCTGGCGCTGGCCGCCCGAGAATTCATGCGGATAGCGGTGACGCGTCTCCGGGTCGAGACCGACTTCCTTCAACACCTCGACGACCTTGTCGTCGCGCTCATCGGGCGAGAGTTTCGGCGCGTGGATCTTCAGCCCTTCCTCAATGATCTCCGCGACCGACATGCGCGGGCTCAAGGATCCGAACGGGTCCTGGAAGACGATCTGCAGCTCGCGCCGCAGCGGCCGCATGGCGCTGAAGGAAAGCTGGTTGATGTCGCGCCCGTTGAAGTTGATCGCGCCCGTGGACGAGATCATCCGCGCGAGCGCCAGGCCTAGCGTCGTCTTGCCGGAGCCGGATTCACCGACGACTCCGAGCGTCTGGCCGGCGCGCACTGTAACGTCGATGCCGTCCACCGCCTTCACATGGTCGACGGTGCGGCGGAAGAAGCCCCGCTTGATCGGGAACCAGACCTTGATGTCCTTGCCGGTCATCACCGCCGTGGCATCGGCATTCGCCGCCGGCGGTTTGCCCTTCGGCTCGGCGGCCAAGAGGTGCTTGGTATAGGCGTGTTGCGGGTTGGCGAAGATCTCCTTGGTCGGCCCGGTCTCGACTATTTTGCCCTTCGTCATGACGCAGACGCGGTCGGCGATCTTTCTGACGATGCCGAGGTCATGGGTGATGAATAGCATCGACATGCGCTTGCGGCTTTTCAGGCCGGCGAGCAGTTCGAGGATCTGCGCCTGCACGGTCACGTCGAGCGCCGTCGTCGGCTCGTCGGCGATCAAGAGTTCCGGCTCGTTGGCCAAGGCCATGGCGATCATGACGCGCTGGCGCTGGCCGCCGGAGAGCTGGTGCGGATAGGCATCGAGCCGCTTCTGCGGGTCGCGTATGCCGACCTCGGTGAGCAGCTCCAACGTGCGAGCGTGGGCCTGGCGATCGCCCAGCCCCTGATGCAGCTTCAGCACCTCGACGATCTGCTGCTCGATCGTGTGCAGCGGATTGAGCGAGGTCATCGGCTCCTGGAAGATCATGGTGATCTTGTTGCCGCGCACGCCGCGCAGCGTCCTTTCGTTGGCGTGGAGCAGGTCGGCGCCGTGGAACAGGATCTTTCCCGAGGGGTGGCTGGCCGACGGATAGGGCAACAGCTTCAGCACCGAGAGCGCGGAGACCGATTTGCCGGATCCGGATTCGCCGACCAGCGCCACCGTCTCGCCCTTGCCGATCTCGAAGGAGACGTGGTCGACGGCAATCGACTGCGTGCCGCCTTGCGCGAAGGCGACACTCAAATCGCGGACGGAAAGCAGAGGCTCGCTCATTTGAACGTCTTGCGCGGATCGAAGGCATCGCGCGTCGCCTCGCCGATGAAGACCAGCAGCGACAGCATCAGCGAAATCACGATGAAGCCGGAGATGCCGAGCCAGGGCGCGTTGAGATTGCGCTGCGCCTGCTTCAGCAATTCGCCGAGCGAGGCCGAACCCGGCGGCAGGCCGAAGCCGAGATAGTCGAGCGAGGTCAGCGTCGAGATCGAGCCTGAGAGCAGGAAGGGCAGGAAGGTCAGCGTCGCCACCATGGCGTTGGGCAGGAGATGACGGAACATGATGGTGAGGTTGGGCACGCCAAGCGCGCGCGCCGCGTTGACATATTCGAAGTTGCGCGCGCGCAGAAACTCGGCCCGCACCACGCCGACCAGCGCCACCCAGGAGAACAGCAGCATCAGGCCGAGCAGGATGAAGAAGCCGGGCGGCAGGATCGCAGAGACGATGAGCAGCAGATAAAGCACCGGGATCGCCGACCAGATCTCGATGAAGCGTTGAAACAGAAGGTCCGTCCAGCCGCCGAAATAGCCTTGCACCGCGCCGGCCGCGACGCCGATCAGCGAGGAGCCGAGCGTCAGGATCAGCCCGAACAGCACCGAGATGCGGAAGCCGTAAAGCACGCGTGCCAGCACGTCGCGCGCCTGGTCGTCGGTGCCCAGCCAATTCCAGTTGCCGACGACGCAGTTCGGATCGGCTTCGCCCTGCGGATACTGGCTGCAGCGCGTCTTCTTGTCGTAAAGCCAGGACGGCTTGGCGGGTGCGGCTTCTGGGATGGCGTTGTTGACCGTTTGATAGGAGTAGCGGACCGGCGGCCAGATCATCCAGCCATTGGCATTGATCTCGTCCTGAATCACCGGATCGCGATAGTCCGTGACGGCATAAAAGCCGCCGAATTTCTCTTCCGGGTAGGCGACCAGAACCGGAAACAGGATCTCGCCCTTGTAGGAGGCGATGATGGGCTTGTCGTTGGCGATCAATTCGGAAAACAGCGACAGCACGAACAGCAACAGGAAGATCCACAGCGACCAGTAGCCGCGCCGGTTCGCCTTGAAGTTTTGCAGCCGCCGCTGATTGAGCGGCGACAACCACGGCCGGGCGGCGCGGGCCGGCTTGGCTTCTGCCGAAGCTGCCGTCATCAGACGTCTCTCCGCTCGAAATCGATGCGCGGATCGACCCAGGTGTAGATCAGGTCCGAGAGCAGGGCGACGAACAGGCCGAGCAGCGAGAAGATGTAGAGATTGGCGAAGACCACCGGATAGTCGCGGTCGATCACCGACTTGAAGCCGAGCAGGCCGAGCCCGTCGAGCGAGAAGATGTTCTCGATCAGCAGCGAGCCGGTGAAGAAGGCCGAGATGAAGGCGCCCGGGAAGCCTGCGATGACGATCAGCATGGCGTTGCGGAAGACATGGCCATAAAGCACCTTGCGCTCCGACAGACCCTTGGCGCGCGCCGTCACCACATATTGCTTGCGGATCTCCTCGAGGAACGAGTTCTTGGTCAAAAGCGTCGTCGTGGCGAAGGCCGACAGCACAAGTGCGGTCAGCGGCAGCGTCATGTGCCAGAAATAGTCGATGATCTTGTCCGGCCAGGACAGCTGGTCCCAATTGTCGGAAACGATGCCGCGCAGCGGGAACCAATCCCAGAACGAGCCGCCGGCAAACAGCACCATCAAAAGGATGCCGAACAGGAAGCCGGGGATGGCATAGCCGACGATCACCACGCCGCTCGTCCAGACATCGAAGGTCGAGCCGTCCTGCACCGCCTTGCGGATGCCGAGCGGGATCGAGATCAGGTAGGACAATAACGTGATCCACAGCCCGATCGAGATCGACACCGGCATCTTTTCCAGGATCAGGTCGAGCACCGAGATGTCGCGGAAATAGCTGTCGCCGAAGTCGAAGCGGGCATAGTTCCACAGCATCATGCCGAAGCGCTCGAGCGGCGGCTTGTCGAAGCCGAACTGCTTTTCGAGCTTCTTGATGAATTCGGGATCCAACCCTTGCGCGCCGCGGTACTTCGAGCCGACATCGCCGGCGACGTCGAAATTGGTGGTGCCCGCGTCGCCACTGCCGCCGCCCAGGCGATCGGTGCCGCCCTGGTTGGTGAGCTTGGCGATGACCTGCTCGACCGGGCCGCCCGGCGCGAACTGGATGACGGCGAAGGAGATCGCCATGATGCCGAACAGCGTCGGGATCATCAGAAGGATGCGGCGCAGGATATAGGCGCCCATCAGATGTTGCCCTCCTTGGAGAAGACCACTGTATCTGGAGGCGTCCCCGAGGCAATCGCTTCAGACCAATTGTCGGCGTCGGCGCCGCCGCTCATCGTCCTGCCGGACATTTCTCCCCGTAAAGTGACGGGGAGAAAGGGGCTGGCCGCGATCTCGGCACGTTCGCCACGGCGCTTGTGATTGGCGAAACCATAGATGAAGGCTTCCCGCTCCCCGTCACTATACGGGGAGAGGATGCCGGCAGGCAGGTGAGGGGCGGCACCGACGCCCGCAAGAAATTCACCCTTTGCCAATTTTCGCCGCCTTGCCCTTGTCGACCCACCACAGCGCTTCGACCGGAAAGCCGAAATCGGGCTTCTGCTCGGGAAAGCCGAACATGTCCCAATAGGCGCTTCGGTGATTCGCCAGATACCAACTTGGAATCCAATCGCGCCGAGCGCGCAAGGCCCGATCGAGCGCCCGCATGGCGACGGTGAGGCTCTCACGGTCCTTGGCCGCGCCGACGGCGTCGATCAGCGCGTCTATAGCCGGACTCGCTATGCCCGGCAGGTTCCGAGAGCCTGAGACCGACGCGCTTCGCGAATGGAAGAAGGTCTCGAGGTCATCACGGGTCGGGGTTGCGCTAAAGGAGAAGGCGGCGGAGATCATGTCGTAGTCGAATGTGTTCTGTCGCAATTGATACTGCGCGGCATCGACCAGCCGGATTGAGGCATCGATGCCGACAGCCTTCATATTGTCGACCCAGGGCGAGTAAATCTGCACGAACGCGTCGTCGTCGACGAGGATTTCGGCTGATAGCCGTCCGCCCTTGTCGTTCACGACAAACGCGCCGGATCGCTTCCAGCCGGCCTCGGCGAGAAGCTTCGCCGCCTTGCCCAGCAATTGGCGGTCGCGGCCTGAGCCGTTCGATACAGCCTGGGTCACGGCTTCGCCGAAAGTCTCGGGCGGAATCTGATCCCGCAGCGGCTCCAGCAAAGTCAGTTCCTGCGGCGACGGCACGCCTTCGGCGCGAAAATCCGATTTCTCGAAGCAAGACTGCGAGCGCTCATATGAGCCGTAGAAGAAATTGCGTCGGGTCCATTCGAAGTCGAAGCAGAGTGCGATCGCCTGCCGAACGCGGGAGTCCCGGAACTGTTCCCGCCTTTGATTGACGGCGGTGGCCTGCATGGAAGGCACCTTTTCCGCCGGGAATTCGTGCTTCACCACCTTGCCGGCCGTGACAGCCGGAAAATCGTAACCCGTGGCCCAGACACGCGAAACGGATTCTTCCCTGTAGAGGATCTCGCCCTTCTTGAACGCTTCGAACGCGGCGTTGCGGTTCTGGTAGGATTCGATGCGAATGCGCTGGAAATTGTTCTGGCCGCGATTGACCGGAAGATCGTTGCCCCAATAGTCGGCCACCCGCTCATATTCGATCCAGGCCCCGGCCGACCAGCGGCCGATCTTGTAGGCGCTTGAACCCAACGGAGGATTCATCTGCGAGGAATCGAACGGATTGGCCGTATAGAAGGCTTTCGACAGGATCGGCATCTGGACGACGTTGAGAATCGTGCGGGAGGCCTGCTTGCCTGAGAATTTGAGTTCAAGCGTGTGGGCGTCCACCGCTACGGCGTCCTCCAGATGCGTCAGCGACAGCGAATAGTCTGGGTGCCCCTTGTCCTTCAGCAGCTTGAAGGTGAAGGCGGCATCCTCGGCCGTCAGCGGCGTGCCGTCGTGGAAACGGGCCTGCGGGCGCAGCGAGAAGGTGAAGCCGTTGCGGTCGTCGGAAATCGTGACCCCGTCGGCGATCAGCCCATAGACGGCGTCGGGCTCGTCAAGCGCCCGCACCATCAGCGCATCGAAGCACATTTCCGTGCGCTGCGGCGCATCGCCCTTGGGGACGAATGAATTCAGGGTGCTGAAGGTCAGCGGGGTCTGGTTCGCGACCCAGTTGAAAGGCTGGAAATTGAAGGTGCCGCCTTGCGGCGCATCGACATTGACATAATCGAAATGCGCGAAGTCAGGCTCGTATTTCAAATCGCCGAACGCCGACAGCCCATGCAATTTGACACCGGTCGGGGTCTGAGCGAAAGCCCGACCCGGCAGCAGCACTGCGGCAGTCGCCGCCGCGCCGAGCGCCAGGAAGTCACGACGAGGAAGCAATGTCTGCCGCCTCATCAGTTACCCCTGTATTTGGCGGTCAATGCCTTTTCCTTCGCCGTATCGATCCACCAGGAGTCGATATCGGCGCCACGGTAGGAGGGCTGCTTTTCGGGCATGCCGAACTTGTTCCAATAGGCAAGCCAGACCACCGCGCGGTAGTATTGCGGCACGGTATAGTAGTTCCACAACAGCACGCGATCGAGCGCATGAGTGGCGGCGACGAGATCGTCGCGGTCGGTGGCGAAGATGACGCGGTCCACCAGCGCGTCGACGACCGGATCCTTGATGCCGGAGTAATTGCGCGATCCGGGTGAATCGGCGGACTTCGAACTCCAGAAATCGCGCTGTTCGTTGCCGGGCGAATCCGACTGCTGCAGCACGTTGGTGATGACATCGTAGTCGAAATTGTTGACGCGGTTGACGTACTGGCTTGGGTCGATGATGCGCAGCGTCGCATCGACGCCGATCTTGCGCAGATTGGCGATATAGTTGCCGGAGAGGATCTGATCCGTGTCGGACGTGCCGAGGATCTCGAATTTGAACTGCGCGCCGGTCTTGGCGTTGACCATCTTGCCGCCCTTGATCTCCCAGCCGGCCTGGGCGAAGAGGTCGACAGCCTGCTTCAGATATTTCCGCTCCGCTTGCGGTGAGTCGTAGACCGGCAGCTTGAATTCCTGGGTGAACAGTTCAGGCGGCAGCTTGTCGCGATACTTCTCGAGGATTTCGAGTTCCTTGCCTTGCGGCAGACCGCTCGACGCGAGTTCCGTACCTTGGAAATAGCTTTGGGTGCGCGTGTTGGAATTGAAGAACAGCGTTCGGTTCATCGTCTCGAAGTCATAGGGATAGGTCAGCGCCTCGCGGACCCGGCGATCCTGGAACAGCGCCCGGCGCTGGTTCAGCATGAAGGCCTGCATCGGCTCCGGCGAAGTGGTCTTGAATTCCTTTTTGATCACGTCGCCGGCGTTCACCGCCGGAAAGTTGTAAGCTGTCGCCCAGCGCCGCGAGCTGTTTTCGGCCTTGATGTCGTCTAGCCCGCCCTTGGTAAAGGCCTGCCACGCAGCATTCTCGTCCAGTATGTAGGTGAAGCGCTGGGTGTCGAAGTTCTCCCGGCCGATCTTCACCGGCAGCTTGGCGCCCCAGTAATCAGGCACGCGCTGCCAGACGATCTCGGAACCCGGCTTGAAGCTGGCGATCTTGTAGGCGGCGGATCCCAGCGGCGGCTCGAGAGTCGGCCTGGTGATGTCGCGCTTCTTGCCGCTGGCATCGGTGCCCTCCCACCAGTGCTTCGGCAGGACGACCAGATCGCCGATAATCTTGGGCAGCTCGCGGTTGCCCTTCTGGTTGAAATGAAACTCGACCTCGCGGTCGGAAATCGCGACCGCGTCGGTAACGTTCTCGAAATAGCGGTTGTATTGGGGGGCGTTGGCCTTCAGCACCTGGAACGACCAGACCACATCGTCGACGGTGATCGGCTGGCCGTCATGCCATTTCGCTCGTCGGTCGAGCCGGTAGGTCGCAGAGGAATAGTCGGGCGGGTATTTATAGGCCTCGGCAACCAGCGGGTGGCTGACGCTGCCCTCGTCGGTCGCCTGGTCCATCAGCGTGTCGTAGAGCAGGCCGCCGCCGAACCCGGCGAGCCCCGCGGCCGGCGACCCCGGCACGATATAGGGATTGAAGCTGTCGAAAGTGCCGACAACGACGGAGTCGTGGGCGCCACCCTTGGGAGCGTCCGGATTGACATAGTCGTAGCGTTGGAAATTTTCGCCGTATTTGGACGGGCCGGTCAGCGAGGACGTGGTGTGCCACTCATCAGCGAGGCTGGCCTGCAGGCTGGCGGCGAAGGCGATCGCCAGCATCGATGCGAAAAACGTGCGGGAGCGGCCGACCGTCATGCGTTCTCCTCGTCGCAACAGTATCCACCGGCAATCTAGATCATTTGAAGCCGGTGAAAACCGCAAGCGCCGGCTTTTGTTTCAGCATATGCGGCTTTCCTAACAAAAAAGCCGGGACGAACCCGGCTTTTCCAAGGTGTCTTTATGACGAAATGTTTATTGCGCGGGCGCGACCGGCTTGGCCGGGGCGGCACCTTCGGCCGGCTTTGCCGGAGCCGCACCTTCGGCCGGCTTGGCGGGTGCCGTACCTGCGGCCGGCTTCGCCGCGGCGGCGCCTTCGGCGGGCTTGGCTTCCGCCGAAGC
The DNA here is from genome assembly GCF_003997575.1 of Mesorhizobium sp. M1A.F.Ca.IN.022.07.1.1. Classification (NCBI taxonomy): domain Bacteria; kingdom Pseudomonadati; phylum Pseudomonadota; class Alphaproteobacteria; order Hyphomicrobiales; family Phyllobacteriaceae; genus Mesorhizobium; species Mesorhizobium sp. M1A.F.Ca.IN.022.07.1.1. The sequence continues at coordinate 3,039 of NZ_RZST01000148.1, read as the reverse complement.
GCCCGGCTGCGGCAGCGGCTTCGGATTGTCCGACAGCGTGCGCAGATAGGCGATCACGTTGGCGCGGTCCTCATCCTTCGGCAGGCCGGCAAAGCCCATCGCCGTGCCCTTCACGAACTTCTTCGGCGCGTTGATGAAGTGGTTGAGGTTGTCGTAGGTCCACTTCTCGGCGCCGCCCTTGGAGAAATCCTTCATGCCGGCCGAATAGGCGAAGCCCTCATGCTCGGCGACGGGGCGATCGATGATGTCCCAGAGGTCCGGACCGACCTTGTTGGGGCCGCCCTTTTCGCCGGAATGGCAGGCCTGGCACTTCTTGAAAATAGCGGCGCCCGTCTCGGCATTGGCGGTTGCGAGCAGGTCCGCGATCGGCTTGGCTTCAGCCGCGGGCGCGGCAGCGCCGCCGCCTTCGGTCGGCTCGGCCGCCTCGATGGCGAAGCCCGGCTTCTCGGGCGCGGGGGAGGCAAACAGCCCGTCGGAAACGATACCCACGGAAAAGACGACGAAACAGGTTCCGAGGAATCCGGCGAGCAGCTTGTTGACTTCGTTGGAATCCATACGCCCCTTGCTCCCTTTTCCGGCGGACCGTCCCGTCCACTCCGTCCGTCGGTATAGCGAAGGCCCCAACGGGCCCGTTAAATCGCGCGGAAACTAGGTCTTTTGCTTCGTCGTTGCAACACCTATAAGGGCGCTTCCAGTGAGACGTTTTGCCACTTTTCCATCCGCTTCCCCGGCTGTCCTAAAAGTCCCATGTCGACATTGATCCTGATCCCCGCCCGCATGGCCTCGACGCGCCTGCCGGGCAAGCCGCTGGCCGACATCGCCGGCGCGCCGATGATCGTCCATGTCGCCCGCCGCGGCGCCGAGGCCGGGCTCGGCCGTGTGGTGGTGGCGACCGACACCGAAGCGGTCGCCTCGGCGGTAAGGGATCACGGTTTCGAGGCGGTGATGACGCGCGCGGACCACGAATCGGGATCCGACCGCATCTTCGAGGCCCTCACCCTGCTGGACCCCGAGAAAAAGATCGAAACCATCGTCAACGTCCAGGGCGACCTGCCGACCATCGATCCTGAGATCATCGGCGCATCGCTGCGGCCCTTCGCCGACCCGTCGGTCGACATAGCCACGCTCGGCGTCGAGATTGTGCGCGACGAGGAAAGGACCAATCCGAACGTGGTCAAGATCGTCGGCTCGCCGCTCTCGGCGACAAGGCTGAAGGCGCTCTATTTCACGCGCGCCACGGCGCCGTGGGGGGAGGGCCCGCTCTATCACCACATCGGCCTCTATGCCTACCGCCGGACAGCGCTGGAACGCTTCGTGGCGCTGAAGCCGTCGCCGCTCGAACGCCGTGAGCGGCTGGAGCAGCTGCGGGCGCTGGAAGCCGGCATGCGCATCGATGCCGAGATCGTCCGGTCGCTGCCGCTCGGCGTCGACACGCCCGACGATCTCGAGCGCGCCAGGCAAATTCTTTCAAACTGAGACATCCGTAAGCGAGACCTTGGCGCATGCCTGAAAAGACCAACAGAATATCCTTCCAGGGCGAGCCGGGCGCCAATTCCGATACCGCTTGCCGCAACATGTTCCCCTCGATGGAGCCGTTGCCCTGTCCCACCTTCGAAGACGCCTTCAACGCGGTCGAGACCGGCAAGGCCGAGCTCGCCATGATCCCGATCGAGAACACGATTGCCGGGCGCGTCGCCGACATCCATCATCTTTTGCCGGAATCGCGCCTGCACATCGTCGGCGAGTATTTCCTGCCCATCCATTTCCAGCTGATGGTGCTGCCGGACGTGAAACGCGAAGAGATCAGAAGCGTGCACAGCCATATCCATGCCCTTGGCCAATGCCGCAAATACATCCGCAAGAATGGCTGGAAACCGGTTGTCGCCGGCGACACGGCGGGATCGGCCAAGATGGTCTCCGAGGTCAAGGACCGCACGATGGCGGCACTTGCGCCTGCGCTTGCCGCCGAGCTCTACGGCCTCGACATCATCGAGAAGAATGTCGAGGACACCGACTCGAACGTCACCCGCTTCGTCGTGCTGACCAAGAACAAGCAATGGGCCGAGCGCCCCTCGCTGGAAGCCAAGATGATGACCACCTTCATCTTCCGCGTCCGCAACGTGCCGGCCGCGCTCTACAAGGCCATGGGCGGCTTCGCCACCAACGGCATCAACATGACCAAGCTCGAGAGCTACCAGCTCGGCGCTTTCACAGCGACGCTGTTTTATGCCGACATCGAGGGCCACCCCGATGATCCGCTGGTCAAGCTGGCGCTCGACGAATTGCGCTTCTTCTCGCGCGAAATGCGCATTCTCGGCGTCTATCCGGCAAGCGCGTCGCGCGAGCAGTGGAAGGTCGCCGATTAGGTGGTTCCTAGGACCTTCGAGATTGGCAAAGGCCTTGATGCTTCGTCATCCACGGGCGAAGCAAGGAGCGAAGCGACGCGGCGCAGACCCGAGGATCCATGCCCGGACTTCAACGCGTTAGGACGGTCCAGATTCTGCTCCGCTGCGCCCCTCGACTGAGGTAACGGCATGGATCCCCAGGGTCTGCGCTCCGCTTCGCGTCGCTCCGCCCTGGGATGACGACCTCATGGAGTTCCGCGTCAATCTTAGACGCCGGCGCTCGATCCAATCTCAGCCAAAGCCGAGCGGGACATAGTCGATTTCGAGAAATTTCTCGACCTCAGGCAGCCAGCGGTCGCGCACGAACGCGACGTGGTCGGGATGCTCGTTGTATCTGGTGTAGGCAGCCTGGTCGGCGAACTCCATCGAGAAGCCGAACTGATAGTCGTTCTTCGGGCTCACTTGGCGCAGCTGCTCGAAATGCGTCACACCCTTGATCGCCGTCAGGATCTTCTTGGCATCGTGGAGGAACCGCTTCGCCTCCAGCGAATGCGGCGGATGCTTCAGCGTGAACACGACGGTATGACGGATCATTTCTCGGCTCCTATTCGCTGTCGACCCAGGCGCGGATGAGGTGGTGGGCGATCGCCCCTTTCGGCGGCGTGATCAGGCCGCCCGGGTGCGTCCTCTCCAG
>NZ_RZST01000147.1:0-13329 GCF_003997575.1 Mesorhizobium sp. M1A.F.Ca.IN.022.07.1.1 | reverse complement strand
AAATGTAGCGAACCGAGGTGCTAAAACTTCCGAAAACTTCCAAAAAACGCCTCATTGCATTAGCGTGAGCTGATGGAGGAGCGGCGCTACAGTTTTGGTCCTTTCTTGCTCGATGCGGGAGCGGGAATGCTTTACCGACGCGGAGTGCCGATTTCGGTAGGCTACCGGGCCATGCTGCTTCTGGAGCGCCTGCTGCGCTCGGCCGGAGTCGTGGTCGGTAAGGACGAACTGCTCGATGCAGCCTGGAACGGACTGGCGGTCGAGGAGGGCAACCTGTCGGTGCAGATCGCCGCCTTGCGCAAGGTCCTGGGCGAGGGACCCGACGCCTCGCATTCGATCCTGGCGGTCGCGCGCGTGGGCTACCGGCTGACCGGCGAGGTGCGGCTTGACGCAAGCGATACGCGAAACGGTGCAGCCGAATCGGACGAAGGGCCGTCCATCGCGGTGACCCGTTTTCGCCTGATCGGCGACGATCCCGAAAAGTCCTACTTTGCCGACGGCCTGTCGGAGGACATCATCACCGGCCTGTCGCGGTTGCGAGGTCTGCATGTGCGTGACCGGAGTTCTTCCTTTGCCTATGACCCGCAGCACATCGAGCTCGATCGCCTGCGCCGCGAGTTGAAAGTCCGCTACGTCCTGCAGGGCAGCGTGCGCCAGTCCGGGCAGGCCCTGAGGATCACGGCGACGCTGAGCGATGCCAGCGCGGGTACGCAGGTGTGGGCGGAACGCTTCGATGTCGAGATCGGCGATTTCCTGGCGTTGCAAGACCAGATCACCCACAAGGTCATGGCTTCGATCGAGCCCCAGCTTTACGAAGCCGAGCGTCTGCGCCTGCATAGCCGTCCCGCCGAGAGGCTCGACGCCTGGGGCTTTGTGATGAAGGCCATGCCCCATGTCTGGACGTGGGGATCCGAGAAAGACCTCGACATGGCCGAGGGTCTGCTCGTCAAGGCGCTTGAGATCGATCCCGATTATGCCCGCGCCAACAGCCTTCTTGCCTGGACGACCGGCGCGCGGGCAGCGCTTGGCCTGACGCCGAAACCCCGTGAGCTGTTGGCCTCCGCTTTGACGAGGGCACAAGCGGCGGTCGTGCGCGATCAGGACGATCCCTGGGCGCATCTTTCGGCCGGCTATGTTCACATGGTGTCGCGAAATTTTCGCTCGGCGGTAGACGAATTGCTGGAGGCGATCGAACGCAATCCTGGGCTCTCGCTCGCGCACTGCATTCTGGGTTCCACCTATGGCTATGGCGACATGGCGGAGGATGGCTTGCATCACCTGGCGATTGCCGCGCGGCTCAGCCCGCGGGATTTCATTCAGGCGGCGATCTTTTCCACCATGGGTATCTGCCACTTCACCGCGGGACGGTTCGATGTGGCGGCCGATCTGGAGCGCCGGGCCGTTCAGCTTCGGCCGGCTTTCGGCACCGCTTGGCGGACTTATGCGGCGACGGCTGCCCTTGCCGGCGATGTCGCCACCGCCGCCGCGGCGTTGAAGGAGGCCCTGCGGCTACAGCCGAACCTCTCGGTGGCCTGGGTCGACGAGCACCACCCCATCGTCAGGCCCGAAAAGCGCGCTCTCTACATCAGCGGACTTCGCATGGCGGGGTTGGCCTAGCTTTGGCTTCAACTGGGTCTTGGTGGTCACGTCGCAGGCCTCGCCTGGCCGATTGCGCACTGCGCCAACAAAGCCATACGATCGAACCATGCCGCACTATCCAGACGCAATGCCCCTGTCGAAGACCCTGTTCGAACGTGCCAGGAAGGTGATGCCGGGCGGGAACACGCGCACCACGGTCTTTGTCGATCCGTTTCCGATCTATGCCTCGCGAGGCGAGGGGTGCAGGGTCTGGGATGTGGACGGCAACGTCTATTACGACTGCATCAACAATTTCACCTCGATGATCCATGGCTACACGCAACCGGATGTGGCCGCCGCGGTGATCGACCAGCTGCCGTTCGGCACGGCCTTCGGTGCGCCGACGGTCAGCGAGATCGAGCTTGCCGAGCTGCTGGTCGAGCGCTTGCCCTCGGTCGACCGGATCCGCTTCGCCAACTCTGGGACCGAGGGGGTGATGATGGCCATCAAGGCCGCGCGCGCCTTCACCGGGCGGCCCAAAATCGTCAAGATCGAGGGCGCCTATCACGGCTCCTACGACTTCGCCGAAGTCAGCCTCGACAGCACTCCCGCCAATTGGGGAGACATGCCGAATTCCACGCCCTATGCGAGGGGCACGCCGCGCGGGGTGCTGGACGATGTGATCGCCGTGCCGTTCAACGACAGCGAAGCGCTGCGCGCGGTCTTCGCCGCTGAGCGCGATACCATCGCCGGCGTGCTGATCGATCCCATGCCGAACCGCGCCGGCCTCATTCCGGCGCGGCAGGATTACCTGCACGCCATGGTCGAGATCGCCCATGCGGCGGGTGCCCTGGTCATCTTCGACGAGGTGATTTCCTTCCGCCTCGGCTATTCGGGCGCGCAGGGGCTGTGGGGCATCGAGCCCGACCTGACGGCGCTGGGCAAGATCATCGGCGGAGGCTTTCCCGTGGGTGCCGTCGGCGGCCGGGCCGACATCATGGCGGTGTTCGATCCGACCCAGGGCAAGCCCGCTTTGCCGCATGGCGGCCCCTTCACCGCCAATCCGGTGACGATGCGCGCCGGGCTGGCCGCGATGCGGGCGCTGACCAGGGAAAGCTTTGCCCACCTCGATCGCCTCGGCGCTTTGTTGCGCGACGGCATCGCCGCCTCATTGGGCAAGCATGGTCTTGCCGGCCAATGCGTCGGCCTGGGCTCGCTCTTCAAGGTCCATTTCACGTCGCATCCCGTCACGGATTACCGCTCCGTCTATCCCGGCCAGGCCGAACGCAGGAAGCTCGATGCCTTCCACAAGGGCTTGCTTGGCCGCGGCGTGTTGTCGGCCAGCTATGGCCTGTTCGCGCTGTCGACACCGATGACTGAGGCGGACGCCCGCGCCATTCTGCAGGCGATCGACGAGACCCTGGGCGAGATCGCTCGCCAGTCCTGAGACCGGCCGACAGGAGGAACCACCGATGACAGCTTCTCCTCATGTGGTGGTGATCGGCGCCGGCACGTTGGGTTTGTGCTCGGCGCTCCACCTTGTCGAACAGGGCGCGCGCGTGACCGTGCTTGAAGGCCAGTCGATCGCCTCCGGATCGAGCGGCAGGTCGGTCGGCGTGGTCGGGTCGCAATTCACCGATCCGTTCGAGATCATGCTTCGCGTTCATGCGCTGCGCCGCTTCCGCCAATGGGAGAGCCAGGGGCTTGGCTTCAACCATATCGGCTACCTGCGGCTGGCGCGCACGCAGAAGCAGATGGAGCTGTTTGCAAAGTCGGTGGAAATTCAGGAAGCGGCCGGCCTGCGCTCGCGACTCTATCGTGCGAACGAACTCGCGGAACTCGTGCCGCACATCAATCCGGAGGGGCTGGAGGGTGGGTTGTTCGGGCCCGACAATGGCTTTCTCGACCCTCACGAGATGTGCACTTTCCTGGCGCAGGCGGTCCGCACCCAGGGCGGCGAAATCCGCCAGTATCGCAAGCTGCTCGGGGTAAGGCGGCGAGCGCGCGGCTACACGCTGGAGACCAGCGGCGATCCGATCGATTGCGATGTCGTGGTCAATGCGGCAGGAGCCTGGGCGCCTCAGGTCGCCCAACTCTTCGGCCAGCGCCTGCACATTTGGCCCGAGCGTCACGAGGCGGTCGTCATCCATCTCGACGAGCCGCTCGGCTACACGATGCCGATGGTCATGGATCTGGTGAACGGCGAGGGCAGCGGCCTCAACTTCCGCCATGAGAAAAGCACCGAACTGATCGCCGAGATCCACAAGGTGGACTCGCTCGCGCCGGAGGATCCCGACAATTACAACGACCAGTGCGACGAACGATCGAAGGTCGGACTGGCGGAGCTTCTCCTTGAGCGGCTGCCCGATCTGCCGGGCGCGCGGCTTGGCCGGGGCTGGGCCGGCCTTTACCCCGTGACCGCCGACCATCGCCCCTTCGTCGGCCCGATCGATGCTTCCGAGCCGACATTGGTGACCGCCGCCGGCGCCGGCGGCTACGGCATCCAGCTGGCCCCGGTGATCGGGCAGATCGCGGCCGACTGGGTTCTTCACGGCGCCCCGGTTTCCGCGCCCGGCACCGAGAGCCTGCTGCCGTCGGCAACGCGAAACATTGCTCTTAGGTGATTGAGCGATGGAGCTTGGCGGGATGTCGAAGTCCGTGTCACGCGCCTAGGAGCGCGCCGGCATTCTGCAGGCTCGAAACACTTCTTGGGCCGTCGGCGCTTCGCGCGGAACCATCGGATCGAGAGCAGGTTGGTTGTGCATCTCAGTTTGAGAGACAGTCACAGCTCAAGGGAGAACCCGATGAAACTTCCGTACAGAACCACAGCCGCCGCTGCTGCCTTGCTATTCATGAGCTTCCCGGTCCTTGCCCAGACAAGTGCTGCGCCGGAGCCCACGCCGATTCCGCAGAAGCCCGGACCGACCGCGACACCGGAAGCCAATGCTCAACCCGCAGGTCCGACGCGCGAGATGATCCGCCGGATGATCGACGACGCGCTCCAGGAGAAGCTGCAGGAAGATCGTTCGGCTGAACAGGGACCCCGGCATGGCGGACGTTGGCACCGCGAAGACAGACAAGCGCGGCGCGACGGCGACAGAATGGCTGGCAGGCCTGATCGGATGGGACCGCGCATGATGCACCGCGCCCGTATGCAGGTCATGTTCGCGATAGTGGATGCCGACGGCGACGGCGCACTGTCGCAGGGCGAAGTTCAGGATATCGTCGGCAGGATCTTCAACGCCGCCGACGAGGATGGCGACGGCAGCCTCGACCTGGACGAGCTGCAGTCGTTCATGCATGGCTCCGGTGGCGGGCGCATGCGGTAGCGGCGCCGAAGCACATCCAGCCAGAGCGAAGCATCTTGGCCGCCGCTGTCCATGGAAGCGCATATATGTGACGGCCAGGGATTGAGATATATTGCCGCCATCCTTGGGCGCTGACGTTCTTTGAACGGGGGCATGACATGCAGGCGGTGCCGATAGCTCATCCGGCGGAACAGTCCGCCGCCGCCTCGGTACCTTCGCTCTCCGGCTATCCGGCCGCGGTGCTGTGCTGGCTGCTGTCGGCCGGCGTCTATATCGCGGCCAAATGGGTGGCGCCGGAAATGCCGCCCTGGGGACTCTGCTTCTGGCGGCTTGCGGTCGCCTGCGCCATCCTGCTGCCCATCGTGCATCGCCATCACGGCGCGATGATCGCGCTTCTCAAATCCCGGCCGCTGGAGATCGCCGCCGTCGGAGCGATCGGCCTGACGCTCTGCCAGGGCATGATCTACCGCGGCCTCGCCGACACCGACGCGACCACCGCCGGCATCATCATGGCGCTGTCTCCGGTCATGACGATGGTGCTCGCGCGTTTCGTGCTCGGCGAGCCGCTCGGGCTTTGGCAGGCGCTCGGCGCGGTGGTTGCGCTTGCCGGCATGCTGGTGATCGTCGCGCATGGCGACCTGACGGCGCTGCTCCAGCTCCAGTTCAATCTGGGTGAATTGTGGATCGTCGGCAGCGCGTTCTGCTGGGCGCTCTACACCGTGCTGGTGCGCCGGTCCAAATTCGGCATCGAGCTGTTGCCGCTGGTGGTGCTCCTGCTCGGCGCCGGCGCGCTCGTCGCCCTGCCTTTCCATCTGTGGGAACTGGTCAACGACGAGCGCTCCGCCTTGAACGCCCATGGCTGGCTCGCGCTCGCCTATCTGGCGGGCCCGGGCGGCGCCCTGATGTACTATCTCTACAATCGCAGCGTGGCGACGCTCGGCGCCAGCCGGGCGAGCATGCTGCTCTATCTGCAGACGATGTTCGTCGCCATCCTCGCCTATCTGCTGCTCGGCGAGAGCCTGCATGACTACGATCTCATCGGCGCCGCCTTCATCGTCGCCGGCATCGTGCTTGCCACGATGCTGAAGCCGCATGCGGCTCGCGTCGCCTAGCCCGGTCATGGCAAGTGCAAGGAAAGCGTGTACCGCATCGGCGCGGTCGATCTCCCATGCCCGATGTCCTTCGGGGTTCGAATGACACGGTCTGTCGACACCCTGACACGGGAGCGGCCCGGAGCCCTTGTGGGTTTGGTGGCGAAAGGCAAGGGCCACCGGGCCTAACCGGCGGGGACCTAGTACGGGGACTTCGCTAAGAGGGCACCGGCTGATAGAAATATGCGCTAATGCTAATACAATTGAAACGCATCCCTAAGGACGATGGCCAGACTGGCCAGCTTAGGTAAATATCGGCCGTGCGCTTCGCATGCTCGGCCATTCGGACGACCGAGGCCACGACAAGGCAGCGAAGCAAGCGCCTACCTGATCTGGAATCCGTGCGCGAGCGGATCGCGATCGTCCACAAAGATCGTATTGTGGCCAATAATTTGCGCCCATCCGCCGACGCTTGGCCGAATGCCTTTGAAAGGGCCAACGTCAACCTCCGCCTCGACACGGCCCTCGAAGACAGTGCCGATCAGGCTTTCCTGGCGGAAACTGTCGCCGACTTTCAGGCGGCCCTTGCCGCGAAGTTGCGCCATGCGCGCCGACGTTCCCGTGCCGCCCGGCGAACGGTCGATCGCCTTGTCGCCATAGAAGACCGCACCGCGGCCGTCGGCATCGCTGCCCAAGGGTTTGTCGCACCAGATGGCGTGGTGGACGCCGCTTATTCTCTCGTCCTCGGGGTGGACCGGATTGCAGACAATCGCCAACGCGTCGCGCAGACGCCGGCTGAGGTCGACGATGTCGCTGGCCGACATGCCCTCCAGACCCCGCCAGTTTTCCTGCGGCTCGACCACCGCGTAGAAATTGCCACCATAGGCGATGTCGACCACGAGCCGGCCGAGCCCTGGAACATGGACGCCGACATCGGCCGCATGCAGATAACTGGCGACATTGAACATCCGCACGGAGTCCACGAATTCGCCCGGCTTCTCGTACTGGATGTCCACTCTTCCCGCCGGCGTCTCGATCGACAGCCTGCCCGGGATGCGCGGCGTAACGAGCCCTTCTTCCAGCGCCGCCGTAACCAGGCCGATCGTGCCGGCGCCGCACATCGGCAGGCAGCCGCTGACCTCGATGAAGATGACGGCGAAATCGCAGTCCTCGCGGTAGGCGGGATAGATGATGGCGCCCGACATGATGTCGTGGCCGCGCGGTTCGAACATCAGCGCCCGCCGGATCCAGTCATGCTCGCGCACGAAGAGCTCGCGTCGCTCGGCGATCGGGGCGTGCGGCAGCAAAGGTCCGCCGCCGGCGACCAGCCGAACCGGGTTGCCGCAGGTGTGGGCGTCGATGCAGAAGAAGCTGCGGCGCATGATCTCTCCGTTCAGGCAGGCTTGGCCGCACCGGGTGCCCGGCTGCGCTCCAGCGCGCCCCTCGACAGCCGGTCGAGGAAGATGGCGATCGCCACGATCGACAGGCCGGCCCGCAGGCCGAGCCCCATCTCCATGCGGGTCAATCCCCGCGTCACCTCCGCGCCGAGGCCGCCCGCTCCGACGAGGCCGGCCAGCACGACCATAGCCAGTGAGAGCAGAATGCACTGGTTGAGGCCGACCAGCAGGGTGGGCGTGGCGGAGGGGATCTCTATCTTAAACAGGATCGATCGCGGCGAAGCCCCGGTGGCCTGGCCAAGCTCCAGAAGATCCTTCGGCACCTGGTTGAAGGCGAGCGTCGTCAGGCGCAGCATCGGCGGTATGCCGTAGACGATCGTCGCGATGATCGCCGGCACGCGGCCGAGGCTGAAGATCATGACGGCTGGGATGAGATAGACCCAAGGCGGTACCGTCTGCATGATGTCCAGCACCGGCCGGATCGCGGCCTCGAAATTCTTGGAGCGCGATGCCAGGATGCCGAGCGGGAACGCGATCGACACCGAGATGATCACCGCCACCGTCACCAGCGCCAGCGTCTGCATCGACGCGGCCCAGAAGCCGGCCAGCAGGCAGAAGAGAAGCGCAACGGCCGTCACGACGGCAACCCTGGTGCCGACGAGAAAGAAGGCCAGAGCAACGGCCAAGACGATCGTCACATAGGCGGGCGGGTAGAGCAGGGCGACTTCGATGCCGCTGAGCACCGCCTCGATCAGTTTGGCCACGGCGTCGAAAAACGGATGGAAGTTGGTGTTCAGCCAATCCATCGCGGGGGCAAGATAACCCCCCGGCGAAAAGCGGAGCAGATCGAAATTCATCTTGCGCCTCCCTTGGCGCGGCTGGCCGCGCTTTGCGTGAGCCTGTCGAGCACCATGGTCAGTATGACGATGGCGATGGCGGCGTTGATAGAGGTTGCAATGTCGAGCGTGCGCACGGCCGAATAGATCGTCTCGCCGAGACCGCCCGAACCGACGATGCCGGCGATGACGACCATGCCGAAGGCCATCATCAGGCTCTGGTTGATCCCCGCCATGGCGCTCGGGATGGCGAAGGGGAGCCTGATCTTGACGAACATCTGCCAAGGGGTCAGGCCGGTCGCGTGTCCCAGCTCCACGAATTCGCGCGGCGTCATTCGGATGCCCAGCGCAGTGAGCCGGATGGCAGGAGGCATCGCGACGATGAAAGTGGCCACGAGCGCGGTCGCCGGTCCGTAACCCAGCAGCGCGATCGCCGGAAGAAGATAGATGTAGGGTGGCAGCGTCTGGATCAGGTCGAGTATCGGCGCGAGGAAACGGTCGAACGCCCTGCCGAAACCCGCCACGATGCCGATCGGAATGCCGAAGAGCAGCGCCAATATGGTGGCGGTAATCACCAGGGCGAGCGTGCTCATGGTCTCGGCCCAGAGCCCCATGACCGCGCAGAAGACCAGGGCAAGCCCGGCGAGCACGCCGGCGAGGGCATTGATCAGTCGCCACGCGAGCAGCGCCGCGACCATCGCGATCAGGTAGAACGGTGCGAGCTGCAGCAGCCAGAGGACGCCGTCATAGGTTCCTTCAAGCCCGGCCCTCAGCGTTTCGAACAGCCAGTCGCCATTGTCGCTGATCCAGCCGAGAGCCGTGTCGGTCCAACTGTCGAACGTGTCGGTGATGGTCGAGATGTCCATAGTGCTCCTCCCGAGCTATGCCGCCACGAGTTCCCCCGCAGGCTTGCCGGCGACACCGCGCAGCAGGCCGCGGATGGTGACGACGCCGACGACCGTTTCGCCCTCGACCACCGCGACCGCATCGCGATCGGACTGGGTCGTGAGGTCGATGAGCGCGCCGATGTCGGCCTCGGGCGACGTTTGGGGCAGGGCGTTCACGTCGCTATGCGGTTGCGCACTCTTGTATTCGCCCACTGGCGTCATCACGGAGTGCGCCTTGACTAGGTGAATCCTGGAAATGCCCGCCACGAAATCGGAGACGTAATCGTCTGCGGGTTTTGTCACGATGTCTTCAGCCGTCCCGACCTGGACGATGACGCCGTCCTTCATGATAGCAATACGGTCGCCGATGCGGATGGCTTCCTCGAGATCATGCGTGATGAAGACCGCCGACTTGCCGAGCGACTTCGTCAGTTGCCGGAACTCGTCCTGCAACTGACGGCGGATGAGCGGGTCGAGCGCGCTGAAAGGCTCGTCCATGAGGATGATTTCCGGGTCTGCCGCCAAGGCTCGGGCGAGGCCCACGCGCTGCTGCATGCCGCCGGAAAGCTCCGAGGGATAGCGCGATGTCCAATCGGCGAGCCCGACCTTTCCGAGGGCAGCACGGGCGATCTTGTTGCGTTCTTCCTTGGCGACGCCGCGCACCTCGAGGCCGAAGCCGGCGTTTTCCAGAACCGTGCGGTGCGGCAGGAGCGCCACGCTTTGGAACACCATGCCGATATTGCGGGCGCGCATGTCGCGCAGCTCGGAGGCATTGAGTTTGGCGATCTCCTTTCCCTTGACCGTGATCTTGCCGAGGCTCGGCTCGATCAGGCGATTAAGCAGACGGATCAGCGTCGACTTGCCGCTTCCCGAGAGGCCCATGATGCAGAAGATCTCGCCGCGGCGGACCTGGAGGCTAGCGTCGGCAACACCGACCACGCAGTTGAACTCCTGCAGCACCTGCTTTTTGGAGAGCCCGCGCTCGGAGATCGCCTTGACCGCGCCCGAGGCGCGGCTCCCGAACACCTTCCACACGGATTTGCAGTCGACCAACACTTCGTTGGGGGCATTCACGGTCATGTTCATTGCCTTCCCCATGGGCCACCAAATGGCTATCGTGTTTGGAGGCGGGCAGCCGGTTCGGCGGCCCGCCGTTGGTGTGATTACTCGCCCTTGATGTTTTCCCAGCGCTTCAGGAGATCGGCGTGAGCATCGGTCCAGGCCTTGACGGCTTCATCCATCTTCTTGCCGTCGCTGACCGCGCCGTTGATGGCGGTAATATCAGCGAGCGGCACATAGACCGAGGCGATGACCTCTCGGGCATGCGGATGGTCGGCCGAGAAGCCCTTCTTGGCAATCCAGTAGTAGCTCTGCGGCGGCGGGAAGATGCCCTTCGGATCCTTGAGGAATTTCACGGGATACTTCTGCATCATCCAGGACGGCTCCCAGATGGTGACGGCGATCCATTCCTTGCGGTCGACGGCCGACTTCAGCGCGGCGGTCATCGCGGCGGTGCTGCCTTCGACCAGCTGGAGCTTCAGGCCGTATTCCTTGACCGCATTGGCGGCATCGCGCATCAGGCCCGAACCCGGCTCGATGCCGACGATCTTGCCGCCGAACTTGTCGGCGTTGTCGTTGAGCTGCTCGGTCGAATCGATGGTCACGTAGTTCGGCACGGCGATCGCCTGGTAGAGGCCGTGCGAAACCGGAGAGATCTTCTCGAGGCGCTTCTTGTTCTTGTCCCAGTAGTCCTGCGCGACATAGTCCGTCTGCGAGGCGAGCAGTTGAATGTCGCCCTTGGTCAATGCGGCGTAGGCGATGCCCCATTCGGAAAAATCGACCACCTTGACGGTGTAGCCGGCGTCCTCAAGCACCTTCTTGGTGATGCCTGTGATGGGGGTGAGATCCTCCCACGACATCGTGCCAACGGTGATTGTCTTTTCTTCCGCCTGAGCGGACAGCATGGTCATCCCGACCATCGCGGCAGCGCAGAGCGCTTTCCACAACGTCTTCATGTTTCCTCACTCCTTAGTTATCGTTTCCATTCCCGTTCGAAGACTTCGCGGTCTGCTCGGTCTTCACATTGCGCGGCGAGAGCTCATCCCTCGCGGCCAGCACGCAATTCCTGCAAACGGATCACCGTGTTGATGCCCATCCACGCGAACGGTTCGGGAGGAAGCCGCGCGGGTTGGGGTTGATCCGTATGTTTGTCGAGCATGTTCGACCGGGTGCCGGTCGCGAGATCCGCGGCCATGATGCCCGCGAGCGTGCTTTTCACGGTCCCAAGGCCGTTCTCGCAGCACGCCGAATAAAGGCCGTCTTCGATCTCGCCGAAGGCGGGCACGTGGTTGCGGCTGAGGCAAAGCCGTCCGGCCCAGACATATTCGAACGGCACATCCTTGAGGTCCGGAAACCTGGCATCGAGTGACGTCCGCTGCTCGGCGGCGATGCCGGCCAAGCGCTTCTCGCTGACCCGCACGGGCCAGTCATAGGTGAACCGGGTCCGGATCACGATCCGCGAGAGCCCGTCGTTGGTTATCTTCCGGACCGTGGCGCCCATCGGATCGGCCGGCAGCAATGCCCACCGGTCCTTGCCCGTCGACTTCGCGGTGAATGGGGCGGTCATCGATGCATAGGTGAAGATGTGCATCAGGCGGCCGCGGAAGTAACCGAAATCGTCGATATGGCCGTTGACGCCGAGGATGACTTTCGGCGCGGTGACGCTTCCGGTGCGCGACACCGCCTTCCAGGCTCTTCCGGCCCGGGTGAGCTTGAGCACCGGCGAGTGCTCGAAGATGTCGACCTTCGGTGCGAGCCCCGCCGCGAGCCCCCGGATATAGTCGGCAGGCTGGATCATCACGGCGCCGGGCGTGTAGAGGCCGCCGAGATAGTAGGACGACCCGGTGATTTCCCGCATGTCGCTCGCGTCGAGGAAGCGATGCCCTTCGCTAATCGTCTTGAGCGAGCGGCCGTAATTGGCATTGAGTGTCATGCCGCGTTCGGTCGCCGCGGCATTGATCTTGCCCGAGGGATCGAAGGTGCGCGCGGACATTGCGTATTCCGCGGCCGCCTCGGCGGCGAAGGCGATCGCGAAGCGGTTCTCGGCGATCTCCGCCTTTGTTTCGGCCTCACCGGCGACGGAATATTCGCCCGACGACAAATTGTGCGGGGTGTCGATCATATAGCCGGAATTCCGGCCGGCGGGACCTTTGGCGACCTCTCCGGCTTCCAGCAGGACGATCCTGTCGCCCGGCCGAAGCTTTGCGAGCCGCCGGGCGGCGGAGAGGCCGGCGAAGCCGCCGCCGATGATCAGCCAGTCGGCCTTGATGTCGCCGTCGAGCGTGCGGACGGGGAAGCAGCGTCTGCTGATCGCCTCCCAGCCAGAGATTCCGGATTCAGCCGGAAGCCGCTTGACGACGAGATCGCTCACCGGACGGTCTCATCGACCGAACGGTCGGAGACGTCGATCCAGACCGTCTTCAGTTCGCAGTAATTGTCATGCGCGAAGACCGACTTGTCGCGCCCGCCGAAGCCGGATTCCTTGTAGCCGCCGAACGGTGTCGTCGCGTCGCCTTCGCCGAAGCAGTTGACGGTGACGACGCCGGCGCGGATCTCGCGGGAGAGCTTGATCGCCTTGCGCAGGCTCCCCGTGTAGACGGACGCGGTCAGGCCGTAATTCGTGTCGTTGGCGAGCGCGATCGCCTCGCCCAGCGAGTTGAACTTCGTCACCGACAGGATCGGCCCGAAAATTTCCTCCTGGAAGAGGCGGCTCGCAGGCGTGACACCGTCGACGACGGTCGGCTCGATATAGGCGCTCTTATGCGTGGCGCCGCCATGGGCGACCGAGAGCTTTTCGGTCTTAACGTCGCCGAGGAAGGATTTCACCTTCTCGAAATGGGTCTTGCTGACCAGCGCGCCGATGCGGTTTTCAGGGTCGAGCGGATCGCCGGTCTTCCATTCGCGCATGTAGGCGCCGATACGCTGCAGCAGCTCGTCCTTGATCTTGGCGTCGACGATGAGCCGCGAGGTGGCCGAGCAGTTCTCGCCCATGTTCCAGAACGCGCCGTTGACCACCTGTTCGGCGACGAGATCGAGGTCTTCGGCGTCGTCGAGAACCACGGCCGGGTTCTTGCCGCCGCATTCCAGCACGACGCGCTTGAGGTTGGAGTCGGCCGCGTAGCGCAGGAAACGGCGGCCGACTCCAACCTCAAGCGCGTCGTGCTGGAATGCGG
>NZ_RZST01000146.1:0-13455 GCF_003997575.1 Mesorhizobium sp. M1A.F.Ca.IN.022.07.1.1 | reverse complement strand
TTCTACTCCATCACCATTCCGCGACGAACGGGTCGGGAACAAGGCGTTTCCCGGCACATTTGTCGAAAACGGCGATGAAAAGCAAACCCGGCCGGCACGCTTTGCATGATGCGGTGAATTTGTCATGAAGACCGCGGCTCTCCTGCGCCGGCGCGTTGCCTGCCCAGATAGAGGGCGCATGTAACAGATTGATGTTGGCCGGTTAGCCCGCTTGCTGCCGGGGCCGGTTGCAGAATGGGCAAACTGGAATGTTCAACTTGCCGCTTCCGTGAAATCCTTCACGTCGCCATTTGCGACGAATCCGCCGACTGCCAACCCGGCGCTTGCCGCGAATCACCCGCTCGGCTAGTCCAAATCCATGGGCAAAAGGCATTTGCCGCCTGAAGACAGTGGCGGCGGCGACAACATCGAACCGGTCGATCTGAAGGAAGCGCTCGAGAAGCGCTATCTCGCCTATGCGCTGTCGACCATCATGCACCGGGCGCTGCCGGATGTGCGGGACGGACTGAAGCCGGTCCATCGCCGCATCATGCATGCCATGCGGCTCTTGCGGCTCAACCCGGATCAGGGCTTCGCCAAATGCGCCCGCATCGTCGGCGAGGTGATGGGTAAGTTCCATCCGCATGGCGACCAGTCGATCTACGACGCGCTGGTGCGGCTCGCGCAGGAATTCTCGATGCGCTACCCGCTGGTCGACGGGCAGGGCAATTTCGGCAATATCGACGGCGATAACGCCGCCGCCATGCGCTACACCGAGGCGCGCATGACGGAGGTGGCGACCGAGCTGCTTGCCGGCATCACCGAGGACGCCGTCGACTTCCGGCCGACCTATAATGAGGAGGACGAGGAACCCTCCGTTCTTCCCGGCGCCTTCCCGAACCTGCTCGCCAACGGCTCGTCCGGGATTGCGGTCGGCATGGCGACCTCGATCCCGCCGCACAACGCCGCCGAGCTTTGCGACGCGGCACTTCATCTGATCGAGCATCCGGACGCGCCGGTGGCGAAGCTGATGGATTTCGTCCAAGGGCCGGATTTCCCGACCGGCGGCATCATCGTCGATAGCCGCGCCTCGATCCTCGAAGCCTATGAGAGCGGCCGCGGCGGTTTCCGCGTGCGCTCCAGATGGAGCCAGGAGGACCAGGGCAGGGGCACCTGGAGCATCGTCGTCACGGAGATCCCCTATGGCGTCCAGAAGGCCAGGCTGATCGAGAAGATCGCCGAGCTCCTGATGGCGCGCAAGCTGCCGCTGCTCGAGGACGTCCGCGACGAAAGCGCCGAGGATATCCGTATCGTGCTGGTGCCGAAGAGCCGCAGCGTCGATCCAGGCATCCTGATGGAATCGCTGTTCAAGCTGACGGAGCTCGAAAGCCGCTTCCCGCTCAACATGAACGTGCTGTCGCGCGGCAAGGTGCCGAACGTCCTGTCGCTGAAGGGCGTGCTGAAGGAATGGCTCGATCACCGCCGCGACGTGCTGATCCGCCGCTCGAGATATCGGCTGGGCGAGATCGAGAAGCGGCTGGAAATCCTGGCCGGCTATCTGATCGCCTATTTGAACATCGACGAGGTGATCAGGATCATCCGCGAGGAGGACGAGCCCAAGCAGGTGATGATGGCCCGCTGGTCGCTCACCGACAATCAGGCCGAAGCCATCCTGAACATGCGGCTGCGCGCCCTGCGCAAGCTGGAAGAGATCGAAATCCGCAAGGAGTTCGACGGCCTTACCGAGGAGAAGAAGCAGATCGAGGCATTGCTTGCCTCCGACGCCAAGCAATGGGCGACGATCAAGTGGGAAGTCGCTGAGGTTCGTAAGAAGTTCGGTCCGGAGACCGAGCTCGGCAAACGCCGCACCCAGTTCGCCGACGCGCCCGAGCATGACCTCACCGATATCGCGCACGCCATGATCGAGCGCGAGCCTGTCACCGTCGTGGTTTCGGAAAAGGGCTGGCTCCGCGCGATGAAGGGTCACCTGACCGACTATTCGCAGCTTGCCTTCAAGGAAGGCGACAGCCTGAAGCTCGCCTTCCACGCGCAGACGACCGACAAGATCCTGGTCTTCACCACCGGCGGCAAGTTCTACACCATCGGCGCCGACCGGCTGCCGGGCGGGCGCGGCCATGGCGAGCCGATCCGCATCATCGTCGACATGGAAAACGACCAGGACATCGTCACCGCCTTTGTGCACGACCCGAAGCGCAGGCTGCTTCTGGTCTCATACGACGCCAACGGCTTCGTCGTCTCCGAGGAAGAGGTGATCGCCAACACCCGCAAGGGCAAGCAGGTGATGAACGTCAAGGCGCCGGACGAGGCCAAACGCTGCATTCCGGTTGCCGGCGACCATCTCGCCATTGTCGGCGAGAATCGCAAGATGCTGATCTTCCCGCTGTCCGAAATCCCGGAAATGGCGCGAGGCAAGGGTGTGCGCCTGCAGAAATACAAGGACGGCGGCGTGCTGGACCTTAAGACCTTCACGATTGCAGCGGGGCTGACCTGGCAGGATTCGGCCGACCGCACCTTCACCAAGTCGCGCGAGGAATTGGCCGAGTGGATCGGCGCCCGCGCAGCCGCCGGTCGCATGGTGCCGAAGGGTTTCCCGAGGACGGGCAAGTTCGGGTAGCGAGGCTCCCCTTCTCCCCTGTGGGAAATGTGTCGCCGAAGGCGACGGATGAAGGTGTTCCAGGGGACACAGACATCTCACACTCCGCTGGATCACCCCTTATCCGTCTCGGCGCTACGCGCCGATCCACCATCTCTCACAGAGGAGGAGGCTAGGCGCAAACATTTGGACTATCGTCACGATTGCTGCACTATGATGGTGCATAAGCAACCATCGGAGCTGGCAGGGGAGAACCGCCGCGTTGAAGCGGGCTGAGATCCAGAAACCAGGGCAGCGCCTGTTCGGTCTGTCGGCGCCGCTGAGGGCTGCCGTCATCCCGCCGCTGTCGGCGGCGCGCTGGCTCCTGGTGCTGATCGTCGCCGCCGGCGTCTATTTCTTTCACGGCTTCCTGTTCCCGGTGCTGGCGGCGCTCGTCATTGCCTTCGCCAGCTGGCCGCTCTACCGCCGGCTGCTCGCCGGGGTGGGCGGCAACCGCACGATCGCCGCGACCCTCGCGATCCTGTTCATCCTGACCTTCCTGGTGGTGCCGATAGCGCTCGCCGGCACTTACGCCATCAACGAGCTTCGCGAGTGGGTGGTGTGGGCGATCGAGACCAACCGCCACGGCTCTGCCACGCCGCAATGGATCGCCACCATGCCGGTCGTCGGCGAATGGCTGAACCAGCAGTGGATGGCCAATCTCGGCCATCCCGGCGGCATCGGCGAATTGATCCAGATGGTCAGCGGCTCCAACATCGGCACCATCTATCGCGGCGCGCTGGCCGCCGGCGGCAGCGCCTTCGGCCTGCTGCTCACGCTGCTTTTCATGCTGATCGCGCTGTTCTTTGCCTATCGCGACGGCGAGGGCTTCGCGGCGCAGGTCGATCGCCTCGGCGAGCGCATCTTGCCGACGCGCTGGGAGCGCATCTCGCGCGTCGTTCCGGCCACCATTTCATCGACCGTCACCGGCATGACCGTCATCGCCATTGGCGAGGGCGTGGTGCTGGGCGTCGCCTATTGGCTGGCCGGCGTGCCGTCGCCGGTCACGCTCGGGGCGCTTACCGGCATCATGGCGCTGATCCCGGGCGGCGCGCCGCTCTCCTTCACGCTGGTGTCGATCTACCTCGCCGCCAGCGGCAAGTTGTTTGCGGGCCTTGCGCTGTTCGTCTGGGGCGCGGTCGAGCTTTTCATCGTCGACAAGACGCTGCGCCCGAAGCTGGTCGGCGGGCCGATCAAGCTGCCTTTCCTGCCGACCTTTTTCGGCCTGATCGGCGGCGTCAAGACGATGGGCTTCCTCGGCCTCTTCATAGGCCCTGTACTGATGGCGCTGCTCGTCGCCATCTGGCGCGAATGGCTGCGCGAGGTCGAGCTGATGGATGAGCTTCCACCTGCCGCTGAAGAAGGGAACGGGCCGCCACGGATCGAGACGGCGCCTGAGACCAGGAAAATTCAGGCCGGGTAGGCGACGGCGAGGGCTTCGCGGCGCCTGCGGCCTTCGTGCAATTGCCAGAGCGAGTGGGCTACCAGCGCCACGATCAGGATCGCGCCGCCGATCAGGCTGTTTCGTGTCGGAGCCTCGGCAAAGACCAGCCAGACCCAGACAGGCGCGAGCACCGTCTCCAGAACGTAGAACATCGCCACCTCCGGCCCTGAAATATATTTCGGGCCGGCGGCGAGACAGAAGAACGAGATCGGCATGATCACCGCGCCGTTGAAGATGATCCACCACGGCGCGTTGACGTGCAGTCCTTCACCCGAGACCATGAATGCGGCGAGCGCCAGCGGAAAGACGACGCCGACCAGCGCGGTGAAGCCCATGTCCTTGCCGCTGGCGCGCGAGATGGTGATGGCGAGTGCGACGAAGAAAGCCGAGCAGAGCGCCATGAAATCGCCGAACAGTTTTCCGGTGCCGACCGAACCGCCGACGATGATCAGCACGCCGACGATCATCGCCAGCATTGCGATCACGGTGCTCAGCCGCGGTCGTTCTCTGAGGAACAGCCAGGAGAGCAGCGCCGCGAAGACGGTGTTGAAGGCCAGGATGAAGACGAGGTCGGCGGTCGAGGTATGATAGACGGCGGTGACGAAGGTGATCGAAGTCAGGCCGTAGCAGATCGCCGCCGCCAGGCCCGACCAGCCGGGGATGAGCTTCGGCACTTTGCCGCGCACCGCGCGCCAGACGACCCAAATCAACAGGGTGGCGACAAGCGTTGTCCCGGTCCGCAGCGCCATGATGGTCCACGGGCTGCCATCCGCGAGCCGGATCAGGGGAATGTCGAAGGTGAGCACCAGGCCGCCGATGGCGGTGATCAGCAGGCCTTTCTGATGGTCGTGGTGGGAAGACATGATTGGTCTCGCAATGATTTGCAGGCGGCGGCTGGCTCGATGGCGCACGCTTCCAGCGAGTGGCGGAAACACCAGCTTCCTGCCCCTTGAAACAGTTTAAGAACGGGCTTTGGAAAAAAGGTCAGCGACTGACCGCTTCGTGATCGTAGCGTTCCCAGCCTTTCGGACCGAGATGCTCCTGCGGCATGAACCGCATCTTATAGCTCATCTTGCGCGAGCCGTTGACCCAGTAGCCGAGATAGACGTGGGGCAGTCCCATCGCCTTGGCGCGGGCGATGTGATCGAGGATCATGAAGGTGCCGAGCGAGCGGTCCTCGAAATCGGGATTGAAGTAGGAATAGACCATCGACAAGCCGTCGGCCATCTTGTCGGTCAGCGCTACGGCAATCAATTCACCCTGGCCCTTGCCGGTGATGAAGGTGTCGGGGCCGCGGCGCCGGTATTCGATGATCTTGGTGTCGACATGCGTGTCCTCGACCATCATCGCATAGTCGAGCACTGTCATGTCGGACATCCCGCCGCGGCGATGGCGCGCGTCGAGATAGGCGCGAAACAGCGAATATTGTTCGGTGGAAGGCTGCGCGTCGTGCATGGCGCCGATGAGGTCGGCATTGCGCTGAGTGACGCGGCGCATGTTGCGGCTGGCGGTGAACTCCTGCGCCAGGATGCGCACCGACACGCAGGCGCGGCAGGATTCGCAGGCCGGCCGGTAGGCGATGTTCTGGGAACGCCGGAAGCCGCCTTGAGTGAGCAGATCGTTCATCTCGGGCGCCTTGTCGCCGACAAGGTGCGTGAACACCTTGCGCTCGAACTGGCCCTCCAGATAGGGGCACGGGGACGGCGCGGTCAGGAAGAACTGCGGCGACTGGGTCGGATGCTGCGTCATCGATTCTTGGACACGCTCCTGCGAATAGCCCTACCTTTGGCCCGGCCGGCGAAAAATTCAACAGGATTGTGCTGTCGCGGCCGGCCCAAGCTGTTCATATCTAGCACAACCGGCGCGGCGACGGCGGCCGCACATAGCGTCAGCTATCGGTGCGGGTGACGACGGTGCCGAGAAGCAGGTCGTGCAGCGTGCGCTTGCGATCGGAAAACAGCGTGACCAGCAGCACCAGCGGCGTCAGGATGACGTTGCCGGCCCAGAACAGCACCGAATGCACGACGGCGGTCAGGCCGTCGATGCGCGCGCCGTCGAGCCTCTCAAGCCGGATGCCCATGATCTTCATGCCGGTTGTGGCCTGGTCGCGGCTGCCCAGCGTGTTCCAGATGTAGAGGATGGCAACCGCCGGAAGCAGGACGGAGAACAGGGCCCAGCCCAGGCCGAAGGTCAAAAGCCCGAGTAGGGCGACCAATATGGCGAAGGGGATGGTGAGCAGCGCCACGAAGAAATAGTCGAGGATGAAGGCGAAGATGCGCCTGGTGCGCACGCCGCGGTAGACGCGTGTATCCTCGAGCCTTGTGGTGATAATCTCGCCGTCCAGCACGCGCGTGTTCATGTGTCATGCCTCGCAACAGGCCGGAAATAAGTCTCGGCCATTCGCCACTGAAATGGTGAAAGCCGGTGGCGGAATCAAGATGGACTGCTCGTGACGCCCGCGCGGCAGGCTGTGGCGAGCGGCGCTGCGGCGATTGAATTCATGGCGCGGATCGCGTTAGCCTGCTGCGGCGCAACAAGACGCCGAGGGGATGGGGAATATGGACTACGACATGCTGGTCATCGGCAGCGGCCCCTCCGGGCGCCGCGCCGCGGTGCAGTCGGCCAAGCTCGGCAAGTCGGTTTTGGTCGTCGATAGGGGCCGGCGTCTCGGCGGCGTCTCCGTGCACACCGGCACCATTCCATCCAAGACGCTGCGCGAAACCGTGCTCAATCTCTCCGGCTGGCGCGAGCGCGGCTTCTACGGGCGCGGCTACCGGGTCAAGCAGGATATTTCGGTCAGCGACCTCGTCGAGCGCCTGCACAAGACGCTCGATCACGAAGTCGAGGTGCTGCAGCATCAGTTCATGCGCAACGCGGTCAAAAGCGCGCGGGCCACGGCCAAGTTCATCGGCGCCAACAAGGTCAGCCTGACCACCGACAATGGCGACTACAGTGAGATCGGTTTCGCCAATGCGCTGATCGCGGTCGGCACCAGGCCGCACCGCCCGCGCGACGTGCCGTTCGACAAGACGCGCGTCTTCGACAGCGACGAGATGCTGGAACTTAACCGGTTGCCGCGAACGCTGACCGTCATCGGCGCCGGCGTCATCGGCGTCGAATACGCGACCATCTTTTCGGCGCTCGACGTGCCGGTGACGCTGGTCGAGCCGCGCAACACCATCCTCGATTTCGTCGATCGCGAAATCGTCGACGACTTCATCCATCAGATGCGCGACCGCGGCATGACCATTCGCCTCGGCAGCACGGTAAAAGAAATCGCCTCGAAGCCCGATCATGCCGAAGTGACCCTTGCCGACGGCCGCACCATCCGCTCCGAAATCGTGCTTTACGCTGCAGGCCGCAGCGGCAATCTTGGCAGCCTCGGGCTCGACATGGTCGGCATCGAGGCCGACAGCCGCGGCCGCATCAAGGTCGATCCCCAGACATTTCAGACCAGCGCGCCCAATATCTATGCCACCGGCGACGTCATCGGCTTTCCGAGTCTGGCCTCGACCTCGATGGAGCAGGGCAGGGTGGCTGCCTGCCATGCCTTCGGCGTGGCGCTGCCGCCGCCGCCGGAAACGTTTCCTTACGGCATCTACGCCGTGCCGGAAATCTCCACCGTCGGCCAGTCCGAGGAGCAGGTGCGCGAGAGCGGGATCGCCTATGAGGTCGGCGTGGCGCGCTTCCGGGAAACCTCGCGCGGCCACATCATGGGCGTCAACTCAGGTTTCCTGAAACTCCTGTTCTCGGTCGACACGCGCCGCCTGCTCGGCGCCCATATCGTCGGCGAGGGTGCGACCGAGCTCATCCATATCGGCCAGGCGGTGATCAATCTCGGCGGCACGGTCGACTTCTTCGTCAACAACACCTTCAACTATCCGACGCTGGCCGAAGCCTACAAGATCGCCGGGCTGGATGCCTGGAACCGGATGGGGCAGGGCTAGCCTCGGCAGCAGCGTCTATCTCTCGTCAGGCGGCCGGCGTCGAGGTCGCGGCAAGCCACTGCCGGGCGATCGCGGCATCCGCGTCGCCGAACTCGTGGCCGGAGGCGACGATGCGCGCATCGACCTCGGCACGGCGCTGGCTGAAGAGCGTTACCAAGGCTGGCGCGAACGGGCCGTAGGTCTGGTCGGCCGCGCCGGCGATGATCAGCACTCGCGTTGCGGCAAGGTCGGTCGCCGGCGCATCGTCGAGCACCGGCATCGCCCTGAGCAGCGCCGCCTGCCTGACGAGGCCCGGGTGAAGCAGCATCAGCGTGGAAACCAGATTGGCGCCGTTTGAGTAACCCAGGAAGCTCGCGCGGGTGAGATCAAGCTCGTGGAGCCGTGCGGCTTCCACCGCGAATTGGGCGAAAGCGGCCGTCTCCGCGCGGATACTCGACTGCTCGAAGCTGGTCGGCGTGATTCGTTCGAACCAGCGAAAACCGTCCTCCTGGCGGATGCGGCCGCGTGCTGCGACAACCACCGCGCGCGGCGCGATCCGCCTCGCCAACGGCAAAAGTGTCGCTTCGTCCACGCCCGATCCATGCAGCACGAAAAGGCATTCGCCGCTCGTATTTTCCGGTCTGATCAGACGATAGGAAAAGGGCAGATCACGCTGCAGCTCGCTGTTTTTGCTGTCATGTTCGGACATGATCAGATCCTTTTGATTCTACGGTGATTTCGCTGATTTGCCGGCTTCAAAACGGAATGTTTTCAAGCTCCGCGAAAGTTGATTGAACCTGGCGCATTTCGGGCCGTTTCTGCGCCGATACACTCCCGAACGGGAGGAATCGAAGCGGTGCGTCGGGGGTCGCATTGCTGGACATGAAACACCAGCTCTGAGGCCTTTTGTCGATGACCATCCCCGTTTCTCAACGCGATACGCGTATCGATGTGCTGCGCGCGCTCGCCTTGCTCACCATTTTCGTCGACCACGTGCCGGGTACCGTCTTCGAAAACCTGACCTACAAGAACCTCGGCTTTTCCGATGCGGCAGAGGCCTTCGTTTTGATCTCCGGCATCTCGGTGGCGCTCGCCTATGGCACCAAGTTCAAGCCGGGGGGCAGGCTGCTGGCGACCCTCAAGATGTGGCGGCGCGCCGGCGTGCTCTACGTCACCCACATCGTCATCACCATGCTGGTGATCGCCCTGTTTTCCGCCACGGCCGTGTTCGCCCACCGCCCGGAGCTGTTGAAGATGATCAACATCGAGCCGCTGATGAAGGACACGCCGGAGGTGCTTTTCGGCATCGTCACCCTCGGCCATCAGCTCGGCTACAACAACATCCTGCCGGTCTATGCGGCGCTGCTTCTGGCGGCGCCGGCCTTCGTTCTGTTCGTCAGCTACAGGCCCGTGGCGGCACTGACCGTGTCCGGGCTGCTGTGGCTGGTCGCCGGCATCTGGCAGATCGCTCCGCCGAATTATCCCGAGCCGGGTCTCTGGTTCTTGAACCCGCTGTCCTGGCAGTTTCTGTTCAACATCGGCCTTGCCGCCATGCTGCATATCAAGCGCGGCGGCACCATCCCCGTAAACCGGTGGCTGGTGGGTTTCGCCGGCGTCTATGTGGTGGGCGCGGCGATCTGGGTGCACAGCCCACTCTGGGGGCAGATCACCTGGTTCAATCTGCCGGTGGTGATCGGCGGCTTCGACAAGACCTTCCTGTCGCTGCCGCGGCTGCTGCATATCTTGGCCGTCAGCTATCTGGTAGTCGCCCTGCCGGCCGTATCGAACCTTTTCCGCGCCAAGCCCGACAATCCGCTGGCGATCCTCGGCAAGCGTTCGCTGCCCGTCTTCGTTGCCGGCACGCTGATTGCCATGGCCGCTCAGGTGCTCAAGCTGATCAATCCGGGCGGCCTCGCCTATGACACGTTGCTGATCGCTGCCGGCATCGCCATGCAATTCGCACTGGCGCTCTATCTCGAATGGCTCGCCGGTCTCGGCCCGACCCGCATCAAACCGGCGCGTGCGGAGCCGGCGCGCACCGGGTTCGCTGCGCCGCCCATGCCGGCGCGGGTCGGCGGATATTGAGATGTGGTTCTAGGATATGGGAGCAGGGCCCGTCGAGGCCCTGACGACGAGCTCAACGCCCATCGTCTCGCGCCGCACGGCGCCGTCATAGTCGAGGATCATGCGCGCGGCCCGCCGGCCGATCTCGGTGATCGGCTGCGCGATGGTGGTCAGCGGCGGGTCGCAGAGCGCGCCGTCGGGCACGCCGTCGAAGCCGACAACGGAAACGTCTTCCGGCACTTTCAGACCGCGCGCAGTCAGCCAGTCGATGGCGATCATGGCCATCCTGTCCGACATTGCCAGGATGGCGGTCGGCCGCTCGCCGCCGGCAAAGATCGCTTCGAGCCCCGCCCAGGTGCTCCTTTGCTCGTTCTCGGTCTCGAAGACCGGGATGCTCTTCGTGTCGACACCGAAGCCGGACAGTTCCTCGAAATAGCCGGCCAGACGGTCGCG
Source organism: Mesorhizobium sp. M1A.F.Ca.IN.022.07.1.1 (assembly GCF_003997575.1). Taxonomy (NCBI): domain Bacteria; kingdom Pseudomonadati; phylum Pseudomonadota; class Alphaproteobacteria; order Hyphomicrobiales; family Phyllobacteriaceae; genus Mesorhizobium; species Mesorhizobium sp. M1A.F.Ca.IN.022.07.1.1. The sequence goes on along the minus strand of NZ_RZST01000146.1, from coordinate 2,936 downwards.
CGTTCCCGTGTAGACGGCCGAGCGGACCATTTCGGGTGTGACGAAGCCGGTGCGGTCATCACCGAGAGTAAGCGACAGCACGGCGAAACGGCGATGTCCGAGTTCGGCAAGATGCCGCGCGGCGAGCCGTCCGCCGGCGATGTTGTCGACGCCGATCGCCGAGATCGTCTCGTCATGAAAGCCGAGCTCCAACGCCACGAAGGGCAGCCTGCGTTCGCGCGTCAGCTCGACGAGACGCGAGCCACCTTCGATGCAGAACAGGATGAAACCGTCGACCAGCGCGCTCTGGATGTTCCAGGCGAGCTTCTCCTGGTTGGCCGCCGAAACCAATGCGATCCCGGCGCCGGTGGCGTCGCAGGCCTCGGAAATGCCCGCCATCATGACGCGGGCGAAGGGATCCTCGAAGAAGTAGGAAAGGGGCTCGGTCGTGCCGACGCCGATGGCATTGACCTTGCCGGCGCGCAGCAGGCGGCCTTTCGGATCAGGCCCGGCGTAACCCATCGCCTCCGCCACCGCCCTGACCCGCTCGCGCACCTCGGCGCGCACGACCTCCGGGCGACTGAAGACATTGGAGGCCGTCCCATGCGAGACGCCCGCCGCCTTGGCAATATCCGCCAGCCGGATGGGGCGTGCCTGGCCTTCGATAAGTGATGCCATGTCTGTTCTCCGAATCCGGTCGCATGTCGAACATGGACGCGGAAAGTCTGACGGTCCACCTACTACTTTCATTGGATCGATTCAAATTTTCGCTTGACTACGGCGGTGCAGGGGTTATGATTTGAATCGATCCAAGTCTCTTGACATGAAGCAAGATTCGAGAAGGAGGGTGCCGTGCATCCGGTCAACTTTTTGTTCGAGGACGTCTACCGCAACGATTGGGGCATTGCTTCAGCCGAGCAGAGTGAGCGGCGCCGCGGCAAGACAGGCCCGTGGAAGCGTCAGCCCCGCTTCATCGTGGAGCGCAAGCGCGCCTGAGCAGCCGTCTTTTTCGCGTCGGTCTATTGGATCGATTCAATTCAAGGAAGTAAGTCATGCATCCCATCAGCCATCTCTTCGAGGACATCTATCGCAACTACTGGGGCATCTCGCGGCCAACCGACCGGCCGGAACGGCGGCGCGCGGCGGAGCCGGCGTCGCGCAAGCGGCGGCTGCGTCGGGGAGGGCGGTAGTCGCGGCCCATTTTCCGACGAGCCTCAGCAATGGCAAGGCGGATCTAGGGCCCTGGGCGCCACTGCGCCGAGATCGCAATCGCCAGCCAGCCGACGATAAGCAGCGTGCCGCCGATCGGCGCCGACATCGGAAACAGCCGCGAACCGAGGAAATCCCGGGCGAGAAGATCGACCGAGAACAGCAGCAGGCCGACAAGCAGCGCCAGGCTTGCGATCCTGAGATACCGGCTGCCGCCGATAAGACCGATGGCGAGGAAGACCGGCGCATGCATCAGCAGGAAGGATGCGGCCGTGCCGGTGAAGGCGCCGCCGCGATGCGCGGCCGCCGCCGACAGCGCCACCCCTGCCGCGCCGACGAGACCGCCTGCCAGCACGAGGATGCGGCTGCCGCCGTCTGATGGTTGCCCGGCAAGACTCATTTCGATGCTCCGTCTTCGATCGCGCGCGGCTCAGGATTCGCCGGCCTCGAGCAGCATATGCCGTGCGCGCCGCGTCTGGACAATCCAGTTATAGACCGCCCCCAGCGCCATCAGCACCGATGTGCCCAAGAACACCGCCCGCATGCCGAAATGGCCGCCGACGAAGCCGCCGGCGAGCGGTCCCGCGACCTGGCCGACATACTGCGCCGAGATCGATAGTCCGAGCACATTGCCGCCGACGCCGTCGGGGATGTTGTGACGGATGACGCTGGTGATGCAGGGCAGGAGGCCGCCCAGCGCCAGCCCCATCAGGAAGCGCAAGCCGATCAGCTGCCAGCCGTCGGTGACGAAAGCTTGCGGGACAAGCAGCAGGGCCGAAACGGCGAGCGCGCCGACGACCACGTTCCAGTGGCCGACCCGATCGGCAAGCTTGCCCAGCCACGACGAGGACAGGATGGTTCCAAGCGCGGCCGCCGACATCACCACGCCCGCGACCATCGTCACCTTGCTCTGGTCCGCGACGAGCTGCTGCACATAGACCGTGATGATCGGCTCGATCGACATGGTTGCAAAGGCGAGCAGCATGCCGGTCGTCAGCATCGCGACGACCGGACGCTTGTCGGGAATCTGTGCCCAGCCGCTCTTCGGCTTTGCCGACGAGACAGGTTTGGGAGCCGGCGGGTTTTCCTTGATCAGGAAAGTCGTGGCCAGAAAAGCGAGAAAGATGACAGCGCCCGACAACAGGAAGGTGGCGCGGATGCCGATCACCGGCGGCAGCATGCCGCCAAGCAGCGGTCCGACAAGCGAGCCGGCCGTGATACCGGCCGACAGCACGCCGAGCGCCCAGCCGGAGCGCTCCTTTGGCGTCTGCATGGCCACCAATATCGTCGACCCCGAGGAGTAGCCGCCGGCAAAGCCGATCAGGAGCCTCAGCAGCACCAATTGCCAGACGCTCTCGACCATACCGGTCAGCGACATGCAGATCGCCATGCCGAACGAGGCGCGCACCAGCATCAGCTTGCGGCCGTAACGGTCGCCGAGCCGCCCCCACAGAGGGGCGACCAGCGCCGCCGCAAAGAAGGTGGCACCGTAAGCAACTCCTGACCATTGCACGATTGCCGCGTGCCCTTCGGCACCCAGCTGTTCGACATAAAGCGGCAGGAACGGCAACAGCAGCGTCATGGCAATCAGCGTGCTGAACGAGCCGGCGAAGCAGACGGCGAGATTGCGTCGCCAATGGATATTGTAGCCGCTCTGGGTGCTGTTTTCTGCCATGTCATGCCTACTTGGTTGTCCGGGGTTGTTCCGGATACCGTTTTGGGATACCAGATCGGTATCCGTCATGAAC
>NZ_RZST01000145.1:0-13525 GCF_003997575.1 Mesorhizobium sp. M1A.F.Ca.IN.022.07.1.1 | reverse complement strand
CTCGCGGGCTGATCGCCTCCCGCCACGACTTCATCATCGCCCGCATCCCCGATGACCTCAATCCGCGGCTGTTCGAATCGCGCGTCATCGGCATCGAGAAGGCCTGCCTGATCGTGCGCCGCGGCCATCCGCTTGCCGGCGGCGGGATGGTCGGCCTGGAGGAGACGGCTGCCTATGATTGGGTCTTCCAGTCCGGCGGCTCGCCCCTGCGCCAGGCGATGGAAAGCAATTTCTTGAACCGCAACATCCCGCTTCCCGACCGCATCCTCAACACCTCGTCGCTGCTCTTGACGCTGGTAATGGTGGCGCAATCTGACGCCATCGCCCCCGTTTCGGTGCAGGTGGCCAAGTTCATCCAGAGCGGCGACGGGCTGTCCGGAGCGATCGATGTCGTTCAGACCGAGTTCGACATCGAGGTCCGGCCCTACAGCCTGATCACGGTCAGGAACCGGGCGCTCTCGCCCGCCGCCAAGATGCTGCACGACTTCATCCTGCGCGAAGTGGGGTAATGGAACGAGAATGCTACCTGTGCGTTCAAACAGATCGGCAGTTCGCTGGAGCCCGTTTGGGTGAGGGAACCACCTGCCGATGCTGAACTATCGGGAGGTCTTTGATGGAACGTCGCTTGTTTCTAACTGGAATGCTTGGCGTTGCGGGGGCAGCGGCAATTGCAACCCTGGCTGGCCCCAGTAGGGCGGTTGCCGGAATTCCAAGCGGCAACGGAATTCTCGATGAACTCGATAAGCCCGATACCGCCGTCTTCGAGGATGGAGACGAACGTGCTGAAGTGGAGCAGGTTTACCATCGTCATTGGCATCACGGCCGTCGCCGCCGCAGACGGCGCCGCGTTTGGAGACGTGTTTGCCGCCGCTACTGGCGTCGTGGCCGCTGGCGTCGCCGCTGCTGGCGCGAACGTGTTTGGATTGGCTTTTGGCTTTAGGGGTCCATAGCGGTTCAGCTTTGGATAAGAGCCGCTCACCCGCAGTAAAGAACTGTTTTTACGGAATTCCGGACCGAGACGTGGTCCTGGATTGCTCAACCGGTCCAGAGCCGGCCGCCGCAAGGTGGCTGGCTTCTTTTTCGCCATAGATCGCGCGGCGATCCTCTTCTAGGGCCCAAGCCCCTCGCCTTTCGAGCGGCTCTTTCGTTTGCGCGCTTTCGCCGAACGAGGTGGCTCCCTTCGGAGTGCGGTCAAAAAGCACGTTGATTTTCCAGTCCCCCTGCTGTTGAGAGGATGCGGGCAGTTGGGCGATCTGGATGTTCGATGTTTTCAAAGCTGCCTGTTGTTAACCATCGCAATGTTAGCCTTGGTCTCGCCGGATGAGCGAGGTCACCAATATGCACGCCGATCTGCCGCGCGCGCGGGTTAAGCGGAGGCTGATAGCCAAGGCGCTAGCGTTCCTCGCCGCCGCCCTGACAACGCTGCCCGCAGATGCCGAAACGGTGCAGGAAAATCCCGGCGGTCAGATCGTGATCTTCGCTTTGCACGTCGCCGAGCTGCGCGCCGCGAACGAGCCTGTGGAATTTGACGGTGCCTGCGACAGCGCCTGCACGCTCTATCTGTCTTTGCCCGCCGAGCAGCTTTGCATCACGCCGCGTGCATCCTTCGGCTTCCATCTGCCTTACGGCGTCGGCGCCCATGAGAACGCAATCGCCGCGCAGTACCTGATCTCGCAATATCCCGACTGGGTTCGCCTGTGGATCGAGGAACACGGCGGCCTGTCGCACACCATCGTGCGGATGGAAGCCGCCGAGGCCGCAAAGCATCTTCCCCTCTGCGGCGTGCTGGCATGACCGCTAACGGCAACGATCGCATTCGCCATCGGCCGCCTGAGGACGCTCTGCCAGATCGCTGCGACCGCGCGGCACTGTAGCGAGGGATGGAGCGGGTAGCGGGAATCGAACCCGCGCGTTCAGCTTGGGAAGCTGACAGGCTACCATTACATCATACCCGCGCAACAGCCTCGTTACCATGATGGCCCCGCATCTAGCAATCGGCGATACATTGAAAAGCCGAGAGCCATCCACCGGCGCTTTGACGCCGCGCCACAACATGGTAATGGCTCAGGGGTTAAGGGTGGGGACCCAGCTTGGAAATCAATGTTCGGAAGAGGAAGCGAGCCTCTCGCTCCGGAAAAGCCTTTGCTGTGGAAGATCTCGGATTCCTGCTGAGGCTTCCTGTTTTTGTATTCGTCTCTCTTTTCGTGCCTGAGAAGAGATGGCGCAGTGTCTGCCTTTGGCTGGAGCGGCTGAAACGGGCGCCTGAGTCTCGGCGCGACGTTGGTGACCAACCGGATCTTGCCGCCTTTGGCATAGCCGGCCGCGAGGACCGGCTCCGGGTCGACGCGATGCGCAGCGAACACAACATCCAGATCGTCCGCGAGTGGCTCGTCGGCTGGCGACCCGAGATCGAACTCCTCGGCGCCGAGCATCTCGATGCGGCGCGCGAACAGGGCCGTGGCGCCGTCCTGTGGATTGCGCATTTCGCCTTCAATGCGCTTGCGGCGAAGATGGTTTTCGCCAAAGCCGGCTTCGATGTCTTCCATGTCAGCAGGCCCGAGCACGGTTTCTCGAAATCGCGCTTCGGCATCCGGTTCCTCAACCCGATCAGAACCGGCGTCGAGCTCAGACATGCCGCGGGCCGTATCGTGATCGACCGCGCCAATCCCGCCGCCAGCATGAACGAGGCGAGGCGGTTGCTTCGCCAGGGCAAGTTTGCGTCCATCACCGCTGGCGCCTGGGAGGGTGAGTTGCTCGTGCGTGCGCGAATCGGCCAGTCGGCCATTGAATTTGCGGGCGGCGCGCCCCGGTTGGCCAGGATCGCCGGCGCTCCCCTGCTGCCGGTCTTCGTCGTTCGTGACGACAGCACAGGCAAGATACGGGTGACTGTGGAAAATCCGATCGATCTTGATCGCAGCCAGGACAAGGCCGAACTGATCCAGAGCGCCGCGCAAGACTTCGCCGATCGGCACCTGGCCTATCTGAAGGCCAGTCCCCACCAGTGGCGCGACTGGGGCAAGTTGAAGGCTCACCAAGGCACGTTGATCGAGACGGAAGCCGGATGCCTCTCTTCAGCATTCTGATCACCGACGACGGCAGCGAGCACGTTTCCGGGCTCGTTGCCGAAAACATCCACTCGCTCACGGCTGCTCATCCGGGCGAAGAGCACCGCCTGTTCCGGGAAGCGGCGTTGGCGGAGTTCATTTCGACGCATTTCGGCGCAGAGGTGCTTTCGGCTTTCAGGACGCTGCGACCTTATTCCTACAAGGCGGACCTCGCCAAATATTGCCTGCTCCATGAGCAAGGCGGCCTTTATGCCGATCTCTCCTATTTCTTCCTGCGCGGAGTGCCGCGCGCCGATGGAAAATTGTCGATCTTTCGCGATTTCCTCAGCTCGACCCCTTGGGACACCAGCATCGGCGTTGTTGCCGCGCCGCCTCGCCACAAGGCGCTCGCCAAGGCGATCGAGCTTGTCTGCGCCAATGTGAAACGGGAATATTACGGGCCGACTGCGCTCTGCCCCACAGGCCCGACCTTGTTCGGCAAGGCCGTCGCGCTGACCTGCGAACCGGAAGACCTTATCGTCGGCGAAGCCCTCAGGTCGGTGCCGTCTGCCGCGCCTCTTCAGCCGTCCGCGGATTTCGGCCATTGCCTCAGCCATGATGGCGAGCCGGTCGCGATCAAGCGCAAGCGGGGCGGCAAGCCGATATCGCACCTCGGTATCGGCGGCGGCAACCGCTACAACAGGCTGTGGCGCTCCAGGGAAGTCTACCGCGACCGGCCGCTTTGGGCCCGCATCTTCCGATGGCGGATCTGACCGTGCGAGCCGCGTGTGCCGGCCGGATCGGGCTATCAGGGCTGCCAGCACGATGGCTTCGCGCGCGGCCTTCGGCTTGATGCCGGGTATCCGAGTGCGTATTTCTGAGGTCGCCCCCCGAATCGGGCAGCTCGAACCGGAGAACGGCCTTGTCCACACTGACACGCTTTCTCGGCGATACGCCGCTCAGGGTGCTTGTGAAGCTGCTGGTGGTTTCCTTTCTCGTCGGCCTCGTCATGCACGCTTTCGGCTGGTCGCCGATGGACGTGCTCTACGGCATCCGCCAGTTCTTCATCGACCTGTGGAACCTCGGCTTCCATACTCTCGACCGCTTCCTGGGCTATATCCTGCTCGGCGCCGCGATCGTCGTGCCCGCCTTTATCCTGCTCAGGATTGCGAGCTACAGGAAGTAGCCTGGCGAGCGTCAGCATACGCGGCCGCGACCTCGAACAGAATGGCGTGGCGCGCGGCAAGCGCCGGCACGTCGCTCGAATAGCCGCCGCCGATGACGCCGCATAGCGGGATGCCGGCCTTGCGGAAATAGCTGATGACCAGCTCCTCGCGGCTGCGCAGGCCGTTGTCGGTCAATGTCAGCCGGCCAAGCCGGTCCTCGGCATGGACATCCACGCCGGCATTGTAGAACACGATGTCCCAGCGCCGCCTTGCGCAAAGCTCTGGAAGAATGGCGCCGAGCCGGTCGAGATAGGCAGCGTCGCCGGTGCCGTCCGGCAGCGCGATATCGACATCGGAGGCGATCTTGCGCGCCGGATAATTGCGTTCGCCATGCATGGAAAAGGTGAAGGCGCGCGGCTCATCCTTCAAAATGTCCGCCGTGCCGTCGCCCTGATGCACGTCGAGATCGACGACCAGGATGTTTTCGACGGCGCCCTCCGCAAGCAGGACCAGGGAAGCCACGGCCACGTCGTTGAAGGTGCAGAAGCCCGCGCCTTGGGCACGCCTGGCATGGTGGCTACCGCCGGCGGCGTTGCAGGCTATGCCGTGTTTCAGCGCCAGCCGCGCCGCCAGCACCGTGCCTGCCGTTGCTAGCTGCGCTCTCAATGACACGCGCTGGCTGACCGGGAAGCCGATCTCGCGCTCGATCTTTTCAGGCACCTCGCAAGTGAGCACCTGGTCGACATAGCCGGCCTCGTGCGCGAGCTTGAGCCACGCCGCCGGCGCCCGTTCCGGCATCGAAAGCGCTCCCGCTGCTGCCAGCCCGCGGCTGTGCAAAGCCTCCATCAGCAACGGATATTTGCTCATCGGAAAGCGGTGATTGACGGCAAAGCCGGCGTCGTAGTCGGGATGGTGGACGATCTGCAAAGGCATGATGGGGCGGCCTGCGCCAGAGCTGGAATTCGGTTGGCCGTCACCCGATGGCGATTGCGCGGCAGCGGCAAACTGGGGCACATCGGCCGTTCTAGCAAGCCGCAATGAGCAAGGCAGCAATCCTTGGACAAGGGTGCGACCCACATCAACGCCGGGACCTTCATCGTCACCAACCGGTCGGTGCTGGCGATCGCGGTGCCGATGACGCTTGCCTATCTGACGACGCCGCTGCTCGGCATCGTCGACACCGCGGTGATCGGGCAGTTCGGCGATGCGGCTCTTCTCGGCGGACTGGCGGCAGGCGCGCTGGTCTTCGACGTCGTCTTCACCACGTTCAACTTCCTGCGCTCCGGCACCACCGGCCTCGTCGCTCAGGCTTTCGGACGCGGCGATCCGCTGGAGGAGCAGGCGGTGCTCTGGCGGGCCGTGCTGATCGCGGTCGTCGCCGGCGTGGTGCTTGCAGCACTTGCGCCGCTGTTTGCGGTAGGCGGCCAGTGGTTCATGGGCGCTGAGCCGCGTGTCAGCGCCGCGATGTCGGTCTATATCCGCATCAGGCTCATTGCCGCGCCCTTCTCGCTCATCAACTATGCCATCTTGGGCTACGTGCTGGGGCGTGGCGAGGGTGGGATAGGGCTGATGCTGCAGGCCGTGCTCAACGGCATCAACATCCTGCTCTGCTTCCTGCTCGGCCTCGAGCTCGGCTGGGGCGTGGCGGGCGTTGCCTGGGCGACCGTCACCGGCGAGTTCCTGGCCATGCTGCTCGGCCTTGCCATCGTGCTGAGGCGATTCCGCAAGCTGGAGCGGCCGTCGCGCCGGCGCATCCTCGACCTGCCGGCTTATCGGCGCATGCTGTCGCTCAACCGCGATATCATGATCCGTTCCTTCTCGCTGCTTGCCGCCTTCGCGCTGTTCACCAGGCAGGGCGCGCAGTTTGGCACGGTGACGCTCGCCGCCAATGCCGTGCTGATGAACTTCTTCCTCGTCGCCGGCTATTTCCTGGACGGCTTTGCCACCGCAGCCGAGCAATTGGCAGGCCGCGCCATCGGCGCGCATGCGGCCGCTCCTTTCCGGCAAGCCGTCCGGCTGACGCTGATCTGGGGCGTTGGCCTGGCGGCGGTCGCCAGTCTTATCCTGCTGACGGCCGGCGCACAGCTGGTGGCGATGGTGACAACCGCTCCGGAGGTCCGCGCGGTCGCCGACATTTATCTGCCCTGGGCCGCCTTCACCGCGCTGAGCGGCGTGCTCGCCTTCCAGATGGACGGCGTCTTCATCGGCGCCACCTGGTCGCGCGACATGCGCAACATGATGCTCCTGTCCTTCCTGGCCTTCGCCGCGGCGCTGATCACGCTGGCGCCCGCCTTCGGCAACAACGGCCTATGGGCCGCGCTGCACGTCTTTTTGCTGGTGCGGGGTTTCAGCCTGCTTGCGGTGCTGAGGCTCAGGATGCGCACGGCGTTCAGCTGATCGGCTTTGAAGCCCAGCGCTCGCAAGCCGAGTCGCGCAAATCCTGGATCGAGCCAAGCCGCTCGCGCTCCACAAACCGCGCCATGCCGGCAACGATGCGGCCGGGCAGCGCCGGGCCGGCATAGATCATGCCGGTATAGAGCTGGACGAGATCGGCGCCGGCGCGGATCTTCTCCAGCGCGGTTTCCGCCGAGTCGACGCCGCCGACCCCGACGATCGTCACTTGTGGGCCGAGCAGCTTGCGCATCCGGGCGAGTACCGCCGTCGAGCGCTCGAAAAGCGGCTTGCCTGACAGCCCGCCGACTTCGCCGGCCAGACTTGCGCTGCGCAACCCGACCCGGGCAAGCGTCGTGTTGGAGACGACAACCCCGTCGATCTTTTTCTCGATGACTTCGGCGGCGATGTCTTCCAGTTCCGCTTCAACGAGGTCCGGCGCGATCTTGAGGAAGATGGGCGGCTGAACCGACGCAGCCGCGCGCGCCGCCACCACGCGCGACAGGAGTTCGCCCAGTTGCTCGCGCGCCTGCATGTTGCGCAGGCCCGGCGTGTTGGGCGAGGAGATGTTGACCGTCAGATAACTGGCATGGGCCGCGAAGCGGGCGACGCCGCGCTCATAGTCGGCAATGCGGTCGGCGCTGTCCTTGTTGGCGCCGATGTTGACGCCGACAATACCCGGCCGCCCTTTGCGCGCGGCAAGCCGTCTTTCGGCGGCCGCATGCCCTTCATTGTTGAAGCCGAGCCGGTTAATCACCGCTTCGTCGGCGGTCAGCCGGAAGATGCGCGGCCTCGGATTGCCGGGTTGCGGCAGCGGCGTGATGGTGCCGACCTCGGCGAAGCCGAAGCCGAGTTTGAGCAGCGCGTCCGGCACTTCGGCGTTCTTGTCATAGCCGGCCGCCATGCCGAGCGGGTTCGGAAAATCGAGCCCGCAGACGCTGACCTCGAGCCGCGCGTCGCGCGGGGGAGGCGAGGCGGCCGGCAGGCCGCAGCGCAAAGCCGCGATCGACAGGCCATGCGCCGTTTCCGGGTCGAACGAGAAAAGCAGCTTTTGGCCGATCCGGTCGAGCACGCTCATTCGTCCTCCAGCGGCGGGAATTCGTGGCCGTCGGCGCCGAGCGGCAACGGCTTCACCCAGAGCACGGCGTCGAGGGCGAGCGCGGCGTAGAGATGCGGGAACAGGGCGCCGCCGCGCGACACCTCGTATTTCAGCGCGTCGCCCAGCTTTGCCGCGTCGACAGCGATGAGAAGCAGGTCCGCCTGGCCGGCGAAATGCTTGGCCGCCGTCTCGCGCACTTGAGTTGCGGTGGAAAAGTGGATGAAGCCGTCGGCGATGTCGATCGGCGCTCCGGTGAAGCGGCCGTTCCGTTCCGCTTCGCGCCACATGGCTTCAGGCGCGATCTTGTAGATAAACTGAGACATTGGCGCGCTATATTCCGAACGATCCATGGGGGAAAGGGTGCTTGCGAACTCTTCCCCATTTCAGGCGCAAACCTGTGATATTGTTCGCACAACGGCTCATGGAGGATAACATGCGTCTGCAGCACATTCTAATCCCGGCGGCGCTTTGCTCGCTGGTCGCCGCATCGGCCTATTCCGAGGAGACGGACCGCTATCGGCTCGAAAAGTCCGCCAACGGTTATGTCCGCATGGACACCCAGACCGGCGCCATGTCGATCTGCGAGGAGCGCTCCGGCCAGCTCGTCTGCAAGTTGGCCGCCGACGAGCGCTCCGCCTTCCAGGACGAGATCGACCGGCTGCAGAGCACGGTGAAGGCACTCGACGAGCGCGTCGCGAAGCTCGAGAACTCGCTCTCGGCCCGGCTGGAGTCCCAACTGCCGAGCGAGGAGGATTTCAACAAGACGATGAGCTACATGGAGCGCTTCTTCCGCAGCTTCATGGATATCGTCAAGGACATCGACAGGCAGGAAGGCGACGGTGGCACGAAGCCCAGCCCGCAAAAGACCTGAGCTCCCGGGAAAAAGCCTGCGCGCGCGGCCTTTGCTGCTTGAAAACGCGCCGCGCCGCCGCATAATCGTTCCGATCCCGTAAGAAAGCACACAATCGGCGATGGGATCCGGGGAGGAATATTTGCCGTCGGGCCACACTTTCGTCATTGCCGACGACCATCCGCTGTTTCGCGGCGCGCTAAAGGAAGCGCTGGCCGGCATAGGCGACGTTGCCGCCATCCATGAGGCCGGCGATTTCGAAAGCGCCAAGGCGCTGGTCGTCGCCAATGAAGACATCGACATGGTGCTGCTCGACCTGTCGATGCCGGGCGCCAGCGGCCTGTCCGGACTGATCTCGCTGCGCGGCATCCATGCCTCGGTGCCGCTGGTAGTGGTGTCGGCTCATGACGATCCAGCCACCATCCGCCGCGCGCTCGATCTCGGCGCGTCCGGCTTCATCTCCAAATCGGCAAGCATGGAGGAGATACGCAGCGCCGTCCTGACTGTGCTTGCCGGCGATATCGCAGCACCCGCCGGCATCGAGCTCGGCGTCGAGCGCGACCCGGAGATTTCCGATCTGATCAAGCGCCTGCAGGCGCTGACGCCGCAGCAGACGAGGGTGCTCGGCATGTTGGCCGAAGGCCTGCTCAACAAGCAGATCGCCTATGAGCTCGGCGTCTCCGAAGCCACCATCAAGGCGCATGTCTCGGCCATATTGCAGAAGCTCGGCGTCGACAGCCGCACCCAGGCGGTCATCCAGCTTTCCAAGATCGGCGGCGACCCGCTGCAGCCGGTGAGCTGATCATTCGGCCGCGGGCGCCAGCGCCCTGACGCGCGCCATCATCGAGCGCAGCACGGCAGGCTTCAGCGGCTTGTTGATCACAGGCACATCGAGCTGACCAGCAGCAGTGCGCACCGCGCTGGAGCGGTCTGCGGTGACCAGCACGCAGGGCAGGTCCTTGCCGTAGGCGGCGCGCAGCCTGGCGATGGCGTCGAGCCCGGTACCGCCGTCGAGATGATAGTCGGCGAGCACCACATCCGGCCTTGCCGCACCCGGGCGCATCAGGTCCTGCGATCCCGAAGCGGTCTCGACGCTGCAGCCCCAGCCTTCGAGCAGCAGTCGCATGCCGTCGAGGATTCGCGCGTCATTGTCGATGCACAGCACATTGAGTCCGGCAAGTGAGGATGGCGCGCGCGCGGGCGCCTTTCCCGTCTCGCGCGGCGGCGCCGCGATCTCGGCGACCGGCAGGATGACGGAAAAACGCGTGCCCTTGCCGGGGTTGGAGAAGATGCGGATTTCGAGCCTGAGAACCCTGGCGATGCGGTCGACGATGGAAAGGCCAAGGCCAAGGCCCTCGGCCTCGCGCGCGCCCTCGTCCAACCGGGTGAATTCGTGGAAGACGGTGTTCAGCTTGTCGGCGGCAATGCCGATGCCGGTGTCGATCACCTGGATCTCGGCCAGCTCGCCGCGCCTTCTCACGCCGACCAATATGCGGCCTTCGCGCGTGTATTTGATCGCATTGGAAACGAGGTTCTGGATCAGCCGGCGAAGCAAATTGCGGTCGGTCATCACGCCGAGCGACGACGGCATGATTTTCAGGCCGAGCTTCTTTTCGGCGGCGAGCGGGCGAAAATCGTTGCCGATCTGGCCAAGCAGCCCGCCGAGGCTGAAGGCGGTGTCCTCGGGCTTCAACGCGCCGGCGTCGAGCCGCGATATGTCGAGCACCGCGCCGAGGATGGTCTCGACCGATTCCAGTGAGGATTCAATGTTGGTCGCGGCCCTGCCGGCGGGCCCCTTGCCGGCCTTTTCGATCAGCGAGGAGCAATAGAGCCTGGCGGCGTTGAGCGGCTGCAGGATGTCGTGGCCCGCGGAGGCGAGGAAGCGCGTCTTGCTGAGATTGGCCTCCTCGGCAAGCATCTGCGCCTGCGCCAGCTCCTCGTTGACGCGGGTGAGCTCGGCGGTGCGGCTCCTGACCCGCTGCTCCAGCGATTCATTGGCCCGCTTCAGCGCCAGGTCCTGCTCGACGCGGCCGGAAATGTCGGCATAGGTGGCGACGATGCCGCCGTCGGGCATCGGGTTGGAACGCAGCTCCAGGATGCGGCCGCTGGTCCTGAGCTCCATCTGCCAAGGACCGACGAAGCTGGTCAGCCGGTTGAGCATCGTCACCCGCTGGTCGGCGGCGATATCGCCGCGCTCGGCCAGATGCCGCAGGATCTGGTCGAGCGACACGCCCACTTGGCCCATCTCGTCAGGCAGATCGAACAGCGCCCGGTATTGCCGGTTCCAGCAGATCAGCCGCAAATCCCGGTCGAAGACGGTGATGCCCTGCTCCATCTGGTCGAGCGCGATCTGCAGCAGGTCGCGGTTGTGCTGCAGCGCCTCGGTGGCGTCGTCGAGCAGCCGGAAGGCATCCTTGGAGTCGCGGTCGTTGCGGCGGAACAGCAGCGACAGGATCAGCCGCGCCGACGACGACCCGACGGCGCTCGCCAGCAACTGCTCCGAGAAACGGATGACGTCCATGCTGGCCTGTTCCTTGCCGTGCAGGGAGACGTTCGCGTTCTTCTCGAAGGACTGGAAGGAGCGCTCGGTGCGCTCGACGCCGAGATAGCGGGAAATCGTATCCTTGAGGTCATTGACCGTGACCGCGGTGCGGAAGCGGCGCAGGCTTGGCATCGGCCCCGCCTCGCGCGGCACGAAGATCGCCGCCTGGATGCGCTCCAGCGGCACCGATGCGCGGGACAGCGAACCCATCACGAAGAACAGCGTGTTGACTGACAGGCTCCACAGCACGCCGTGGTTCAGCGGCTCGCCGAGGGTGCCGAACAGCGCCTGGGGTCTCAGCGCCTCGAAGCCGAACAGTCCATGGACGACAAAGTCGGAGCCGGGACCGACGAGCGAAGGGAGTAGCAGCGTGTAACCCCAGACCGCGATGCCGGCGACCATGCCGAGCGCGGCGCCCCGGCCATTGGCGCGGCGCCAGATCAGCCCGCCGATCAGGGCGGGCGCGAATTGCGCGATCGCTGCGAAGGACATCAGCCCGATCGAGGACAGCCGCGCGCTGTTGGTGCTCTCGCGGTAATAGAGGAAGGCGATGAACAGCATGATGAAAATCGACGCTCGCCGAACGTTCAGGATCAGCGTCGACCAGTCTTCGTTCTCCGAAGAAGTGGTCTTGAGCAATCGACGCACGAACAGCGGGATGACGAGGTCGTTGGAAATCATGATCGACAGCGCCACGCTCTCGACGATGACCATGGCGGTGGCCGCCGACAGGCCGCCGATGAAGGCGATCATCGCCAGCACGTCGTGGCCGCTGAATAGCGGCAGCGACAGGACGTAGAGGTCGCTGCTGGTCCTTGCGCCGACCAGCGACAGCCCGGCAAAGGCGATCGGCAGGACGAAGAGGTTGATCGCCACGAGATAGAGCGGAAACACCCAGGTCGCGGTGCGCAGCTCGGCCTCGCTGCGATTCTCGACGATGGTGACGTAGAACTGGCGCGGCAGCATCAGGATGGCGAAGCCGCTCAAGGTCGTCAGCACCAGCCAGGTGACCAAGGACGTGTTGTAGCCCATCGCCTGGCGCACCTCGGCATTCGCCCCGAGCGTCGCCAGCATGTCGCCGGGGCCGCCGAAGATGAGAAACGTGACCAT
Source organism: Mesorhizobium sp. M1A.F.Ca.IN.022.07.1.1 (assembly GCF_003997575.1). Taxonomy (NCBI): domain Bacteria; kingdom Pseudomonadati; phylum Pseudomonadota; class Alphaproteobacteria; order Hyphomicrobiales; family Phyllobacteriaceae; genus Mesorhizobium; species Mesorhizobium sp. M1A.F.Ca.IN.022.07.1.1. The sequence goes on along the minus strand of NZ_RZST01000145.1, from coordinate 1,323 downwards.
AAGGCCTATGGCGAGGAAGGCGGCGAGCTTGACCACCGTCTCGACCGCGACCGCCAGCACCAGCCCGTCCTGGTGCTCGGTGGCGTCGGCGTGGCGGGTGCCGAACAGGACCGCAAACAGCGCCAGCAGCATCGCCACCACCAGCGAGATGTCGCTTACAAAAGGATCAAAGGAAGGCGGCGATCCCGTATAGTGCTCGATCATCAGGCTGACCGAGCCGGAGATCGCCTTGAGCTGCAGCGCGATATAGGGCACGGCGCCGACCGTGGCGATCAGGGTCGCGATCGCCGCGACGGCAAAACTCTTGCCGTAGCGGGCGCCGAGAAAGTCCGCAATCGAGGTGATCTTTTCGCTCTTTGCCAGCCGGACGATGCGGTTGAGCAGCGGGAAGCCGAACACGAAGACCAGCACCGGGCCGGTGTAGATGCCGAGGAATTCGAGACCCCGCTCGGAGGAGAGCCCGACCGAGCCGAAGAAGGTCCAGGAGGTGCAGTAGATGGCGAGGCTGAGCGCATAAATGGAGGGCCGTGCGCGGCCGAGTCCGGCTGCCACGGAGCGCCGGTCGCCGACGCTGGCGATGGCAAAAAGCAGCGTCACATAGGCGATCGCGATGATGACGACGAACCAGCCTTGCACGGTTCGAACTTCCTTCCTGACCGGCTGCTCGTCCGGTTATCAAACGCAACCACAGCTTTGACGCCAAGTCCACCGCGGCTTTCGGCGCATAGGTGCTTGGTGACGCCCAGAAGCGCGAACCGGTTAGGCACAAACCGGCGGCTCCGACCTTTTTCCGGTTTTGCAACTGGGGGTTTTTGTTATTGTGGCTTCGGGGCCGGCGCCGGAGAGCCGGGGCGGCAGCGCGGCCCGTTATGGCAAGGAGGGCCGGATGCTGAAAGAATTCCAGGAATTCATCTCCAAGGGCAATGTGATGGACTTGGCCGTCGCCGTCATCATCGGCGCCGCCTTCGGCAAGATCGTCGATTCGCTGGTCAATGACATCATCATGCCGATCATCGGCGCGATTTTCGGCGGGCTTGACTTCAACAATTACTTCTTTGGGCTGTCCTCCAATGTGCACTCGGCCACGCTGGCCGAAGCCAAGAAAGAGGGAGCCGTTTTCGCCTATGGCAGCTTCATCACCGTCGTGCTGAATTTTCTGATCCTCGCCTTCATCATTTTCCTGATGGTCAAGGCGGTGAACAATCTGCGCAGGCGGCTGGAGCGAGAGAAGCCCGCGCCTGCCGCGGCGCCGCCGCCGGCGGATGTCCAGCTTCTGACCGAAATCCGCGACCTGCTCGCCAGGAAATAACGCATCCAACGTTC
>NZ_RZST01000144.1:0-13528 GCF_003997575.1 Mesorhizobium sp. M1A.F.Ca.IN.022.07.1.1 | reverse complement strand
GGCGCGCACATTGATCGTGCCGATGCCATCGGTCTGGACATGCAGGAAGGTGTCGGAGCCGAGATGCTCGGCAACGCCGACCGTCGCCTTCCAGTCGCCGGCCGTGGTCGAGATGTTGATGTGCTCGGGCCGGATGCCGATGGTCTTGGCGCCATATTTGTCGGCCGGCGCGCCTTCGATCAAGTTCATCTTCGGCGAGCCGATGAAGCCGGCGACGAACAGGTTCTTCGGCGTCTTGTAGAGTTCCATCGGCGAGCCGACCTGCTCGATGTTGCCGGCATTGAGCACGACGATCTTGTCGGCCATGGTCATGGCCTCGACCTGGTCGTGGGTGACGTAGATCATCGTCGTCTTCAGCTGATGATGCAGCTCGCTGATCTCCAGCCGCATGGTGCCGCGCAGGGCTGCGTCGAGGTTGGACAGCGGCTCGTCGAACAGGAAGGCCGATGGCTGGCGCACGATGGCGCGGCCGATGGCGACGCGCTGGCGCTGGCCGCCGGAGAGCTGGCCCGGGCGCCGCTCGAGATAGTTGGTGAGGTTCAAGACGCGCGCCGCGTCCTTGACCTTCTTATCGATGGTCGCCTGGTCCTCGCCGGCCATCTTCAGCGGGAAGGCGATGTTCTTGGCGACCGTCATATGCGGGTAGAGCGCGTAGGACTGGAAGACCATGGCAAGCTTGCGCTTGGCCGGCGCCTCGCGGGTGACGTCGCGGCCATCGATGCTGATGGTGCCGCCGCTGGTGTCCTCCAGCCCGGCGATCAGCCTGAGCAGCGTGGACTTGCCGCAACCCGAGGGGCCGACGAACACGACGAACTCGCCGTCCTCGATGGCGAGGTCGATGTTCGGAATGATCGTCGTCGACCCGAAGGACTTGGAGACGTTCTTGAGCGTGATGTTTCCCATGGTTTCCTCCCCGGATTTCGTCCGCCGCTTACGGCTTACTTCACGGCGCCAAAGGTCAGGCCGCGCACCAGCTGCTTCTGGCTGAACCAGCCCATGATCAGGATCGGCGCGATCGCCAATGTCGAGGCCGCCGAGAGCTTGGCCCAGAACAGGCCCTGCGGACTGGAGAAGGAGCTGATGAAGGCGGTGAGCGGTGCGGCCTCGGTGGTGGTCAGGCGGATCGTCCAGAACGCCTCGTTCCAGGCCAAGATGATGTTCAAGAGCATGGTCGAGGCAATGCCGGGAACGGCCATGGGCGTCAGCACATAGATGATCTCGTTCCACAGCGAGGCGCCGTCCATGCGCGCCGCTTCGAGGATCTCGCCCGGGATCTCGCGGAAATAGGTGTAGAGCATCCAGACCACGATCGGCAGGTTGATCAGCATCAGCATGATGGTGAGGCCGATGCGGCTGTCGAGCAGGCCGGTGTCGCGGAAGATGAGATAGATCGGGAACAGCACCGCGACGGCCGGCATCATCTTGGTTGAGAGCATCCACATCAGGATGTCCTTGGTCCGCTTGGTCGGCGAAAAGGCCATCGACCAGGCCGCCGGCACGGCGACGATGAGCGCAAGGACGGTCGAGCCGACCGACAGGATCACGGAATTCAGGAAGAACTTGAAATAACCGCTCTGCGCCTGCACCTCGGAGTAGCTTTCCGTGGTGCCGGACGGGATCAAGGCGAAGCCCTGGATCGCCTCCTGTTCCGACTTGAAGGAGGTGATGATCGTATAAAGGATCGGGAAGAAGATCAGCAGGGCGACGACCCACGCCGCGACTGTTGCGATCGTCTTGTGTTGGGTGGTGACTGCGCGTGCCATGTCAGGTCCTCCCGTATCGGCGATGTTGGCGGCAGGATCGACCCCCACTCCGGTTTGCTGCGCAAACCAACTCTCCCCCGATCGACGGGGTAGAGGAAGCGCGGGGCTTCGATGCAGGCGTCTCCTCTCCCCCGGGCAGGGGGAGAGGTGTCCCGCGCAGCGGGACGGAGTGGGTGTGGTTCAGCGCAAGTGGCATCGTCTTGCCCCTACTTGTCCAGGTTCCTGCCGACCGCGCGCATGACGAAGAAGGCGACGATGTTGGCGAGAATGACCGCGATGACGCCGCCTGCCGACGCCTGGCCGATTTTGAATTCCAAGAGCGCCTTCTGGTAGACGAGGAACGGCAGGTTGGTGGAGGCGTAGCCGGGACCGCCATTGGTGGTGACCAGGATCTCGGCATAGACCGAGAGCAGGAAGATCGTCTGGATCAGGATGACGACGGTGATGGCGCGCGACATGTGCGGCAGCGTCAGATACCAGAAGCGGCTGAGGAAGCCGGCGCCATCCATCTCGGCTGCCTCCTTCTGCTCACCATCAAGCGATTGGAGCGAGGTGAGCAGGATCAGCGTCGCGAACGGCAGCCATTGCCAGGCGACGATCAGGATGACTGCGGTCAGCGGGTGCTGACCGAACCAGTCGATCGGGTTGGCGCCGAAGAAGCGGGCAATATCGGCAAAGACGCCGTATTGCGGGTGCATGATCATGTTCTTCCAGACAAGTGCCGCCACCGGCGGCATGACGAAGAACGGCGAGATGACCAGGATGCGCACGAAGCCCTGACCCCAGATCGGCTGGTCGAGCAGCAGCGCCAAAAGGATGCCGCCGATCACGGTGATGGCCAGGACACTGACGACGATGGTCAATGTGTTGAGGATCGACTGCAGGAAGGCGGGGTTGGAATAGAAGAGCTTGTAATTGGCGAACCAGACGAACCCATCGCGGATCGGATTGAGCGGGTTGTACTGGAGGAACGAGAACCACAGCGTAAAGACCAGTGGCACGATCATCCAGACGAACAGCAGGATCACCGACGGCGCCATCATGAAACGCGCAAGCGAACGGGTTTGCTGAGTAGCCATGACGGTCACCCTCCCAAGGTCAGCCGGATTTAGACTTGTGCCAGAATTCCTGATTGCAGAGGTGGCCGCCCGAACTGGGTTTCGGGCGGCCTATGCCGGTCATGATCCGCTACCGGCGTTCGGCACCGGGAGGAGCCTTACTTGAGGTAGCCGCCTTCGGTCATCGCGGCGGTCGCCGCGTCCTGGGCCTGCTTCAGCGCATCATCGACGCTCGACTGGCCGGCAAGAGCGGCGGAGAAGAGCTGACCGACGGTGGTGCCGAGGCCCTGGAATTCCGGGATGGCCACGAACTGCACGCCGACATAGGGCACCGGCTTGACGGTCGGATGCGTCGGGTCGGCGGCATTGATGGAGTCCAGCGTCATCTTCGCGAAGGGCGCTGCCTTCTGGTACTCCGGATTGTTGTAGAGCGAGGTCCGCGTTCCGGGCGGAACGTTGGCCCAGCCTTCCTTCGAAGCCACCAGTTCGAGGTAGTGTTTCGAGGTCGCCCAGGAGACGAACTTCTCGGCGGCGTCCGCCTTCTTGGTGCCGGCCGGGATGGCGAGAGACCATGCCCACAGCCAGTTGCCGCGCTTGCCGAGACCCTTGTCGGGCGCCAGCGCATAGCCGACCTTGTCGGCGACCTGCGAGGCCTTCGGGTCGGAGACGAAGGACGCGGCGACGGTGGCATCGATCCACATGCCGCACTTGCCCTGCTGGAAGAGCGCAAGATTCTCGTTGAAGCCGTTGGAGGACGCGCCCTCAGGACCGTCTGCCTTCATCAGGTCGACATAGAACTGCAGCGTGTTCTTCCATTCCGGCTGGTCGAATTGCGGCTTCCAGTTCTCATCGAACCAGCGGGCGCCGAAGGAGTTCGACATGGCGGTCAGGAAGGCCATGTTCTCGCCCCAGCCGGCCTTGCCGCGCAGGCAGATGCCGTTCACGCCATTGGCCCGATCGGTCATCTTGTCGGCGGCCTCCTTGATGAAGTCCCAGGTCGGCGCGTCGGGCATTTTGAGCCCCGCCTTCTCCATCAGGTCCTTGCGGTACATGACGAAGGAGCTCTCGCCGTAGAAGGGCGCGGCATAGAGCTTGCCGTCGACCGAAAGGCCGCCGGCAATGGCCGGGATGATGTCCTTGACGTCGTAGTCGTCGCCGAGCTTCTCGAGCGGCAAGAGCCAGCTCTGCTTGGCCCAGATCGGAACCTCGTAGGTGCCGATAGTCAAGACGTCGTACTGGCCACCCTTGGTGGCGATGTCGGTGGTGACGCGCTCGCGCAGCACGTTTTCTTCGAGCGTGACCCAGTTGAGCTGGATGTCGGGATTGGCCTTCGTGAAGTCGTCCGTCAGCTTCTGCATGCGGACCATGTCGCCGTTGTTGACGGTGGCGATGGTGATGGATTCGGCATGCGCGGCGAATGCAAGGGCGCTGGCCGACAACAGGCCCAGGGTGAGCGTGCGAAGTTTCATCAATTCCTCCCTAAAACCAAGATGAGCATTTGCCTTGGCTGTGGGCAATTACTCACTAAGTGTGAATTATGTCAAGCCGGAATCGATGCTGCAGCGCAGCACAAATCGATGCCGCGCCCGTCTGGGCGATGCGTAGCGGAGACGGCAGGCTGTGATGCCGGCCTACTGACAGGCGATCTCGGCGAGAATCCAATCGCGGAAGGCGCGGATCTTCGGCACGTTGCGCCGGGCAGTGGGATAGACCAGCCAGTAGGCGTGGCCGTCGTCGCCGACGAGGTCGAAGGGCTGGATCAGCCGGCCGTCGGCAAGCTCGTTCTTGAACAGGGCGCTGGTGACGATCGCAACACCTTGCCCGGCCATCGCGGCATTGGCCTCATAGGCCTGCGCGCCCATGCTGGTGCCGGGACGGCTGGCGAGTTCCTCCGCGGGCAGGCCGGCGAGCGCGAACCATTCCTGCCACCAGATGTCGCCGGGATCGAGGATGGGGAGCTTGAGCAGGTCGGCGGGCTCCTTGACGCCGCCGATGCTCGCCGCAAGCCTGGGGCTGAGCACCGGGGTGAAGTCGGCCCTGAACAGCATATGCGTTTCCACGCCAGGCCATTTGCCGCCGCCGGAGCGGATAGCGATGTCGACATCCTCACGCGCGAAATCGACGACTCGGTTCGAGGTGTCGACACGCACGGCAAGCGAGGGGTGCGCGACCTGAAAGGATCCCAGATGCTGCGCCAGCCAGTTCGAGGCGAAGGTGAGCAGGGTGGAAACGCAAAGCACGCCGTCGGCGCCGGCTCGGGCGGCCGCATAGGCGCCGCTCAGCAGCGCGAATGCCTCGCTGACAGCCGGCGCAAGACGCTGGCCGGGTTCGGTCAGCTCGATCTGCCGTGGACGGCGCAGGAACAGCGGCGCGCCGATGCGCTCTTCCAGAAGCTTGATCTGATAGCTCGCGGCGGCCTGGGTCATGCCGAGCTCCTCGGCGGCCTTGGTGAAGGAGAGGTGCCTGGCCACGGCCTCGAACACCCGAATCGCCTGCAGAGGCGGGAGCTGGACATTCTGCCGGGAGCTCAGATCGGGCATAAGGCCTCTTTATGGGTCATGATCGACGTTTGATTGGAAGCACGTGCCGATCAGCCCGATATTTGGGGTCGACGACCACTCCAGTTCAAGCATAGCGAAGGCTGACGATCATGACCCCGATGCAGGAAAAACTCGATTCGACCCCGATACATGGATGGATTTCGCTGCTGGCGCGGGAATTGTCGTTGTTCGCCAGCCGCAGGCGCGGCTATGTCGATGTCCGAGAACTGTCGGAGCACCTGCAGCGGGATATGGGCTTCCTCGACGGCAACGATCCGCATGGACGCTACAAATAGCCGGGTTTCTTTTTATCGCCAACGGCTCGTCGCGTCAGATTCGCCCGAGCCCAGCATCACGATCACGCGCCGCCGAGCAGGGCGGTGGCTGTCCGTTCATCGGTGATGAGGCCATTGACCAAACGACGGTTCACGGCGGCGAGAATGCCCGGCAGCTTGCGCTCGCCCATGGCAAGTGCGATGACCAAGGACTTCTCGCGTGACGGCAAGGCGGCGGACGAAACGCGGTCGTTGGTGATGCCTTCGATCATGCGGCCTTCGCGGTCGAAAACCCAGCCGACGATCTCGGCGACGCCGCCGGCTTTCTGCAGTGCCTTCAGTTCCCCCTCCGAGATGAAGCCGTCCTCATAGAGCGGCGCCTTCGGGCCGAGATCGCCGATGCCGACGAATGTGACGTCGGCCTCCGCGGCCAGCGCCAGCGTCGGCTGGATCATTGGCTGGCTGAGCAGCATGTCGCGCTCTTCCGGCGAGGAGGCGATGACCGGCAGCGGCATCGGGAAGGAGCGCGCCTTGACCCGGTCGGCCATGGTGAAGATGACGTTGTAGAAGGCGGCCGAGCCGTCGGGCGAGATGTTGCCGGTCAAGGACACCACCTTGTGCTGCGGGCACTCCATCGGCGGCAACAGCTCGATCGCCGCCTTCAGGGTGCGCCCGGTGCCGATCGCCATGACGATGGGGGCGGCGGAGCGCAGCCGCCGCTCGATCTCGGCAGCCGCCGCCTCGGCGACGCCGATCGTCGTCGAGGACGAGGTCGGATCGCTCGGCACCACTTCGACGAGATCGAGCGCGAAACGCGACTTCAGCCGCGCGCCAAGGTCGAGGCAATTGGCGATCGGATGATCGACGCGGACCTTGATCAGCCCTTCCGACATCGCCAGCGAGACGAGCCGCTGCGCCGTCTGCCTGGAAATGCCGAGCTTGGCGGCGATCTGATCCTGGGTGTTGCCGGCAACATAGTAGAGCCAGCCGGCCCGCGCGGCGTCGTCCAACCTGGTGCTGCCGGTTTCCTGTCGCGCGTTCACATTCTGCCTCCCCAAGCCCGACAATAGCGGGCCCTCTAGATTACAGCGAAAGCGGCCCTGCGCAATTGTCAAATTGAAAGAGCAATTGCTTGCGCCGCTGCCGACCAAGGTTGGCCCTGTTCGCACTCGCTTCAGCCATTTGCCGGGAGAGCGGTTTATCTCTGACCGGAAACCCATTAAGGGATCGGCAAAAGGAGCCTTGCATGACGCCGAAAGCGGTTTTCTGGGACATGGACGGCACGCTGGTCGACAGCGAGCCGCTGCACGAGGCAGCACTTGTGGCGGCTTTGCGCAGCGTCGGCATCACGCCGCCGACCGACCTGCACGAACGCGTGCTGGGCGTCGCGGCATGGCCGGTCTACGAAATGCTGCGCGACCAGTTCGGCCTCGACCTGCACTTCGATGACTGGATCGTGCGCAAATACGACCACTATCTGCCGATGGCCGAGACGCTCAAGCCGCGGCCCGGCGCGATCGAGGTGTTCAACCAATTGCGCGCGCTAGGCGTCGAGCAGGCGGTGGTGTCCAATTCCGACCGGCTGATCGTTGACGCCAATCTCGGCGCGGTCGGTCTCGTCTATCCCGGCATGCACACGGTGAGCCGAAACGACGTACGCCAAGGCAAGCCGCATGCGGAACCCTTCCTGCGCGCGGCTTATCTCGCCGGCGTCGATCCGGCCGACGCGGTCGCGGTCGACGACAGCCGCACCGGCGCGATGGCCGGCCTGGCTGCCGGCATGAAGACGATTTTCTGGCCGGAAGCGCCGATGGAAGGGCCGCCCGGCGCAATCGTCATCAACAGCGCCGAGGAACTGCGGGCGCAATTGGGTCTCTGAATAGACTTTCCAGGCCTCGACGCTGCCCCTCATCCGCCTGCCGGCACCTTCTCCCGGTGACTACGGGGAGAAGGGACACGCTCCGACGCTGCGATTTCCCTCTCTCCGTGCTTCACGGGGAGAGTGTGAGGGGCAGCGCCCGGCTTCGAAAATAAGCGAAAGCCAAGCCTCCAGCGTCACCCACAACCGCGGAGCTCAGTTCCTGTAGACCGGCTCTTCCTCGTCGAGGATTGCCTTCAGTTCGGCAAGGTGGCGCTCGGCCTGCCCGGGATAGTCGTCCATCTCGCTCGCCGTCTTTTCCGCGATCTCGTCGGAGAGCGTGCGCAGCGGCCGACCGGTCCACAGCGCCTTGATGTAGGTCTCGGCGGCACGCTCGAAATAGAACATGCGATTGAAGGTGTCGGCGACAGAATCCCCGATGACCATCACGCCGTGATTGCCCATGACCATCACCTTGACCTTGGGATCGACGAGCAGTCTCGAGCAGCGCTCGCCCTCCTCTTCGAAGGCCAGCCCGCCATAATGAGGGTCCACGACATGGCGGTTGAAGAACATGGCCGAGTTCTGGTCGATCGGCGGCAAGGTGGAGTCGGCCAGCGAGGCAAGCACCGTGGCGTGGATCGAATGCACATGCATGGCGCAGCGCGCATGCGGCACGTTGCGGTGGATGGCGCCGTGCAGGCCCCAAGCCGTCGGGTCGGGCGCGTTAGGGCCGGAGAGCGTTTCGGGATCGTTGGCGTCGATCAAAAGCAGATCGCTCGCCTTGATACGCGAGAAATGCACCTGGTTCGGGTTCATCAGGAACTTCGTGCCGTCCTCGTTGACCGACAGCGAGAAATGATTGGCGACCGCCTCATGCATGTTGAGCCGCGCCGTCCAGCGGAAGGCGGCGGCGAGATCGACCCGCTCCTGGTAATAAGGCAGGTTGGTCAGCGTTTCCTTCTGCAGACGGGCAAGGCTCATCGAAAATCCTCCGGTTTGGCCGAGCATGCCGTGCATGGCGGCTGCCAGCAACCGCAAACTGATGGGTCAGGCGGCAGGCCGTGCCGATTGCAGCCCGCCCAGCTCGACGATGAACTCGATCACCTCCTGCAGACCTTTGCCGCGCGACAGATCGGTGAAGCCGAATGGCCGCTTGCCGCGCATGCGGGCGGCGTCCGCCTGCATGACGTCGAGGTTGACGTTCACATAGGGCGCCAGATCGCTCTTGTTGATGACGAGGAAGTCTGAGCGGGTGATGGCCGGGCCGCCCTTGCGCGGTATCTCCTCGCCCTGGCAAACGGAAATGACATAGAGGGTCAGATCGGCAAGGTCCGGCGAGAAGGTGGCGGCGAGATTGTCGCCGCCGGATTCGATGAAGACGATGTCGAGGTCGGGGAATTTGCGGTGCAGCTCGGCGATCGCCCGCAAATTGATCGAGGCGTCCTCGCGGATGGCCGTGTGCGGACAGCCGCCGGTCTCCACGCCGACGATGCGCTCCTCCGGCAGCGCCTGCAGGCGCGCCAGCATCATGGCGTCTTCCTTGGTGTAGATGTCGTTGGTGACGACGGCGATCGAGAACCTGTCGCGCAGCGCCTTGCAGAGCTTTTCGGTGAGCGTCGTCTTGCCGGAACCGACGGGGCCGCCGATACCGATGCGCAGGGGACCATTGGGTTGGCTCATGCCGGAAACTCCGTGATGGCGAGGATTGCGAAGCCCAGCCCGATCAACAGGCAGAGCGGCGAGTAGAGGCGCTGGTCGAGCCGTGCGAAGGGCTGCTCCGGCGTCAGCCCGCGCCACCAGGGCGTGAAGCCGGCGATGCCTCGCCCGAAGAAGACGATGCCGAAGAGCAGCGCGGTAGCGGCAAGGCCCTGCCTGGGAAAGGGCGAGGCGAAGACGCCTTCAAGGGCCAGCGGCCATAGCGTCGCGAGCGCCAGGCACGCGGCGACGGCAAAGCTCGCGACGGGCGAGGGCATGTCATCCACGCCGCGAAAGCCGACGACGGCGCGGGCGCAGGATTTCGCGTCCTTTCCCGGCCAGATGCCGCCTATGCCCCAATAGACATGCAGCGTGGTGATCAGCAGCAGGATGAGGGAGAGGACAAAGGCAAGTATGATCATGAGCGGAACAGACGCGAATATTGGGTTTCGTGCTTCATCGCCGCAATGTCGGATATCAAGGCCGAGCCGCCGAGGTCATCGAGCGTGGAGTTCGCGGCGCGAGCAGCTGTCGCGAGCGCCAACGGTTCGAAGCCGGCTAACAAAGCGGTGGCATCGACCTGTCCTACAACGCCGAGCCGGATAGCGGCCTGCACGAGGTTGGAGAAGAAGGCCTGCAGGAAGGCCGACAGCGCGTCCGCCAAGCCGATGCCATCGCTGCCAGCGATCGCGCCGACAGCGACGCAATAGGGGCACTCCGCAGGCAGCCGCTCGAGCGCATGACAAGGCCAGGCAGAGGCGGCTTTTTGGAAGGCGGCGCCTTGGAGCATGGTTTCCACGTGACGCTCCTGCGATCCGGCAAGCGCCTCGGCAAGCGCGGCAACTTCGGCGATATCGCCGCCGTCACGCGCACGCCGCCAGCTTTCGGCAAACAGCACCGCATCGTTCCAGCCCGAGCCCATCTCGACCAGCGTCCCCAGCCACTCGGCGAGATCCCGGCGATCGGCGACTAGTCCGTCATGCACGGCGCGCTCGAGACCGTGACTGTAGGAGAAGCCGCCGACCGGAAAGGACGGCGACAGCCAGGCCATCAGCCGCAGCAGTGCGGTACCGGACGGCTGGTCAGTCATGATGATGATGGTGATCGTGGTCGTGGTCATGATGGCCATGCGCGTGATCATGATCGTGATGGTCGTGGCCGTGATGATCATGCGCATGGCCATGGTCGTGGCCATGTCCGGAATAGGCGCCGCGCACGGGACTGAACGGTTCCAGCACCTCGCGGACCCTGGCGCCGAGCCCCTCCAGCATCGCTTTGATGACATGGTCGCGCAGGATGAGGATACGGTCCGCCTCGATTGCCGCCGCGAGGTGGCGGTTGCCGATATGCCAGGCAAGCTCGGTGAGATGCACGGTGTCGCGGGCGCGGATGTCGTAGACCTCTTCGGGCGCGGCGACGATCTCGAGCTGGCGGCCGTCCTCCAGCACCAGCCGGTCGCCATTGCCGAGCGCCACCGGCTCGGGCAGATCGACCAACACCCTGTCGCCGCCGGCGGTTTCGATGGCGCGGCGGCGCAGATGCCGCTCGTCATGCGTCAAGATAGCCTTGTCGAAAGGTGTCGCCGCTCCGCCCTCGCCGGCCGGGAGCACCGAGACGGCGCGCGGAAATTTGGTGAAATCGGTGTTGATGTTGAGCTTCATTTCATGGCTCCGCCATTGGCTTGCGCCCGCGCCCGGGCGGGTCGCGACAGCACGCGATCGAAATAGGCGTTGACGCGATCTGAGTCGACCGGGAACCGGCCGGCGCGCGCCCAACCACCCATATCGCCGAGCAGAACGTCGACGGCGGAAAAGCGGTCGCCGAGCGCAAAAGGCTTGTCGCCGAGCCGGCGGTCCAGCGCCTTGACTTCCGAAGCGAAATCATGGGCGGCGGCAGGGCCGACATCGACGCGCAGCTCCCTGGGCAGGATGAAGCGGTGGCGCAGCTTGTTCCACAGCGGCGCCTCGAACTCGCTCTGAGCAAAATGCATCCAGGAATCCATCTCGGCGCGGCCGGCGAGCCCGGGATTACCGCCCATCCCCTTATCGGCATGCTTGTCCGCTAAATAGACGCAGATCGCCGCCGAATCAGTGATCGTCAGCTCGCCGTCGATCAGGATCGGCACCTTGCCGGAAGGGTTCAGTGCATAGGCCTCGAGCGAGCGCAGCTTCACCTCTACGAACTCATAGGATTGCCCGAGCTCCTCGAGCATCCAGAGCACGCGGCTGACCCGGGAACCTCGTGATCCGACGGCCTTGTACATGGTTCAAATCCTGCCTCTTCCCGGAGCCTAGACCATCCAAGCCATCAGCCCAATGGCGATCAGGCGATGAGGTCGAAGAGCCGCAGGACGAATGAAATGCGGTAGCGCTAAAACAGAAAATACCGTTGCGCCATCGGCAGCACGGTCGCCGGCGCGCAGGTCAAGTGCTCGCCGTCGGCGCGCACCTCATAGGTTTCCGGGTCGACCTCGACGTGCGGCGTGGCGTCGTTGAGCACCATCGAATGCTTGCCGATGCCGCCGCGCGTGTTCTCGACCGCGACCATCGCCTTCTCTACGCCAAGCCTGCCCTGCAAGCCGGCATCAAAAGCCGCCTTGGAGACGAAGGTGACCGCGGAGTTGGTCAGCGCCTTGCCGTAGGCGCCGAACATCGGCCGGTAGTGCATCGGCTGCGGCGTCGGGATCGATGCGTTGGGATCGCCCATCGGGGCGGCGGCGATTGTGCCGCCTACCAGCACCATCTCCGGCTTGACGCCGAAGAAGGCCGGGTTCCACAGCACGAGATCAGCGCGTTTCCCGGCCGTCACGGAGCCGATCTCCTTCGACAGGCCATGCGCGATGGCCGGATTGATGGTGTATTTGGCGATATAGCGGCGGACCCGGAAATTGTCGTTGTTGCCCGTCTCCTCAGCCAGCGCACCGCGCTGGCGCTTCATCTTGTCGGCGGTCTGCCAGCAGCGGATGGCCACCTCGCCGACGCGGCCCATGGCCTGGCTGTCGGACGAGATGATCGAGAAGGCGCCGATGTCGTGCAGGATGTCCTCGGCCGCGATCGTCTCCTTGCGGATGCGGCTTTCGGCAAAGGCGATGTCCTCGGGAATCGACGGCGACAAATGATGGCAAACCATCAGCATGTCGAGATGCTCGGCCAGGGTGTTGACCGTGTAAGGCCGCGTCGGGTTGGTCGATGACGGGATGACGTTGGGCAGGCCGCAGACCTTGATGATATCGGGCGCATGGCCGCCGCCGGCGCCCTCGGTATGGAAGGCGTGGATGGTGCGGCCCTTGATCGCGGCAACCGTGTTCTCGACAAACCCGGACTCGTTCAGCGTGTCGGTGTGGATCATCACCTGCACGTCATAGTCGTCGGCGACCGAAAGGCAGCAGTCGATCGCGGCCGGCGTCGTGCCCCAATCCTCATGCAGCTTCAGCGAGCAGGCGCCGGCAAGCACCATTTCCTCCAGCGCTGCCGGCTTTGAGGCATTGCCCTTGCCGGACAGCCCGATATTCATCGGGAAAGCGTCGAAAGACTGGATCATGCGCGCCATGTGCCAGGGGCCGGGAGTGCAGGTGGTGGCCAAGGTGCCATGCGCCGGACCGGTGCCGCCGCCGAGCATCGTGGTGATGCCGCTCATCAGCGCTTCCTCGATCTGCTGCGGGCAGATGAAGTGGATATGCGCGTCGAAGCCGCCGGCCGTCAGGATCTTGCCTTCGCCGGCGATGATCTCAGTGCCGGGACCGATGATGATGGTGACGCCATCCTGGGTGTCCGGATTGCCTGCCTTGCCGATCGCGGCGATGCGACCGTCCTTCAGGCCGATATCGGCCTTGACGATCCCGGCGAGCGCGTCGACGACCAGCGCGTTGGTGATGACGGTGTCGACGGCGCCGCCCGCCCTAGATACCTGGCTCTGGCCCATGCCGTCGCGGATGACCTTGCCGCCGCCGAATTTCACTTCCTCGCCATGGACGGTAAAATCCTTCTCGACCTCGATAAAGAGCTGGGTGTCGGCAAGCCGCACCTTGTCGCCGACCGTGGGGCCGTACATCTGCGCATAGGCGGCACGGGAAATTCTTGCCATCAGCGATTGCTCCCAAAAGCGAGTTTGTGTGGGCGCGGAGCGCACATTGTCGCCATCCAATGGTCACGCAATGACCCGCTCGACGACACCTTCCAATCCCATTTGGCGGTTGAGGTGACCGAGTCAGCCCAAAACGACCGTTTTCCAAACCGAGGGAAGGAATATCCATGCGAAAGACGATACTTTTCGCGGCCGCCGCCAGCTTGATGATGGCGGGTGCGGCCGGCGCGCAGCAGCCCGCGCCGCAGCCGCC
>NZ_RZST01000143.1:0-13641 GCF_003997575.1 Mesorhizobium sp. M1A.F.Ca.IN.022.07.1.1 | reverse complement strand
GCCTGGAGGTAAGGGGCAGGCTGCGCTCGATCTCCGGCAAGATCGATCGGCTGGCCGTCACCGCGGAAACGGTCTCGATCGTCGACTACAAGACCAACCGGCCGGCGCCGGCCAGCCTGGCCGAAGTGCCGCCGGCCTATGTCCTGCAGCTTGCGCTCTACCGCGCGCTGCTTCAGCCGCTCTATCCGGGCCGCACGGTGACGGCCGCGCTGCTGTTCACCGAGGCGCCGCGCCTGATCGAGCTGCCGGCAGCGGCCATGGACGGTGCCCTTGCCCGACTCACGGGAGCGTGACACAAGAACTGCTTGAACATCGCCACCACAGCCACCACATTTGGTGCAACCCGAGTTTTCGAAAGGATTTCAGCATGGCCACCGTCAAGGTCGACAAGGGCAATTTCCAGGCCGATGTGCTCAATGCCAAGGAGCCGGTTGTGGTGGATTTCTGGGCCGAGTGGTGCGGTCCGTGCAAGATGATCGCCCCGGCGTTGGAAGACATCGCCAAGGAGCTCGGCTCGAAGGTGAAGGTCGCCAAGCTCAACATCGACGAGAATCCCGAGTTGGCCGCCCAGTACGGCGTGCGCTCGATCCCGACGCTGATGATCTTCAAGGGCGGCGAAGTGGCCGACATGAAGGTGGGTGCGGCACCGAAGACCGCGCTGTCGCACTGGATCAATGGCAGCCTCGCCTGAGCCAATCCGAATATCAGAAAGATCGAGCCCGGCCATCGCGCCGGGCTTTTTCCTTGGCGCCATCGCTGACCGCGCTCTGGCCCTGACGCTTCGGGCAGCCATCTCCTTTCCTTAAGAAAAGGAGAGCCCCATGACCGGAACAGCCAAGGCCACAGTTCACGTCGACAATGAGCGCGTGATCGTCACCGAATACCGCTTCGCCCCGGGCGCCAACACCGGCTGGCACCGCCATGGCCACGACTATGTCATCGTGCCGCTGATGGACGGCAAGGTGAAGCTGGTGACCAAGGACGGCGAATCCTTCGCGGAGATGAAGCAAGGCGCGCCCTATTTCCGCCGGGAAGGCGTCGAGCACGATGTCATCAACGTCAATGACGGCGAATACGCCTTCATCGAGATCGAGCTGAAATAACCTTCGAGGCAGACGCCGCTACCAATCGGCGACGCGATCGCCGCCGATGAATTGCGCGCTTTTGGCCGTGTATTCGAACAGCTCGATCTTGACGCCGTTGGGGTCTTTGATCCAGGCCTGCCAGGTGCCGTCGCAAGCGAGCTTCTTCGCCGTCACCTCGACCGCTTTCGACCGGATATGGGCGATCGCGGCGTCCATGTCTTCCACCTCCAGGCAGAAGTGGTTGACCTGGTTCGCCTCGCTGTAGCGGGCTTCGGTCTTCTCGAACACCTCGACATGGCTGCGGCCGCCGCAATTGAGATAGAAACCGAAGATCTTGCCGTCGCGCAGGAAGTTGAACTGCGTGTCCATGCCGAGCACATCCCGGTAGAAGCCGCGCGTCGCCTCAAGGTCATGCGCGAAGATGCAGACATGGGCCAGTTGGTTCACCTTGATCACGATTGCTCCTCGCGACTGCCTCGGCGCTATCAGGTCGGCGGCGTGCCGTTCTCGTCCAGCACGGCGCCGGCGAAATATAGCGAGCCGCCGATGAGGATGCGCGGCGCCGGACCGTCCCAGCTGTCGCGCAACAGCATAAGCGCATCGGCGACGGAGTTGACCGGCTCGGCTGACAGGCCGGCCTCGGTGGCGCGCAGCGCGAGCTCGTCATTGGGCACGCCGGCATCGCTCTTGCTCACCGGCACCGTGTAGACATGGCGGGCAAGCCCCTTGAAGGCGCTGAAATAGCCGGTCTGGTCCTTGGTGTTGATCATGCCGGCGATGAGGATCAGCGGGCGCGGGTTCTTTTCCTCCTGCTCGGCCAGCGCTTCGGCGATGACGACGCCGGCGCCCGGATTGTGGCCGCCGTCGAGCCAGATCTCGGCGCCCTTTGGGGCAAGCTCAACCAGCCTGCCCTGCGTCAGCTTTTGCATCCGGGCCGGCCACGCGGTGCTGGTCATCGCTTTTTCGGCAGCCCGATGGCTTATCTCGAAGCCGGCGGCCTTGACCGCGGCGATCGCCGCGGCGGCATTGGCGAACTGATGCCGACCGGGCAGGCGCGGCAGCGGCAGGTCCATCAGACCGTCCTCGTCCTGATAGACCATGCGGCCGTTCTCCTCGAAGGCCAGGAAATCCTGACCGTAGACAACGGTCGGGCAATCCAGCCGCTCGGCGGTCTCGATCAGCACCTCCAGCGCGGTCTCGCTTTCCTGCGCGCCGATCACCACCGGGCAGCCGCGCTTCATGATGCCGGCCTTTTCGGCCGCGATCAGCTCAACGCGGTCGCCGAGATAGGCTTCGTGATCCATCGACACCGGCATGATCACCGAGACGGCAGGCCGCGAAATGACATTGGTGGCATCGAAGCGGCCGCCGAGCCCGACCTCGATGATCGCCGCCTCGGCCGGATGCTCGGAAAACAGGATGAAGGTGACGGCGGTGAGGATCTCGAAAACGGTGATCTTCTGGCCTTGATTGGCCTTGGCGACGCGCGCGATGGCCTCGGCAAAGACATCGTCGTCGACCAGCTTGCCGCCGCCCTCGGCGGCCAGCCGGTAGCGCTCGTGCCAGTTTACCAGGTGCGGCGAGGTGTGGACATGGACGAGATGACCGGCCGCCTCCAGCAGCGCCCGCGAGAAGGCGGCGCAGGAGCCCTTGCCGTTGGTGCCGGCGATGTGGATGACCGGCGGCAGCCGGTCCTGCGGGTTGCCGAGACGCTCGAGCAGGCGGGCGATGCGGTCCAGCGAAAGGTCGAAACCTTTCGGATGAAGCGTCATCAGATGTTCGATTTCACGATCGGCGGCGAGCGTTGTCATGGCGGAATCCTAGAGCATTTGCGGCGAAAGAACAGGATCGCCTTCAATGCCTTTCGTTCGTGTGCAATTCCGGACGCAAAACCGCTACGC
The DNA here is from genome assembly GCF_003997575.1 of Mesorhizobium sp. M1A.F.Ca.IN.022.07.1.1. Classification (NCBI taxonomy): domain Bacteria; kingdom Pseudomonadati; phylum Pseudomonadota; class Alphaproteobacteria; order Hyphomicrobiales; family Phyllobacteriaceae; genus Mesorhizobium; species Mesorhizobium sp. M1A.F.Ca.IN.022.07.1.1. The sequence continues at coordinate 10,655 of NZ_RZST01000143.1, read as the reverse complement.
ACTCTTGCTGGAATTGCTCTGGCGCATGAGCCCGAACCGGGATCGGTTTTGGAAAGGGATCATGCGCAAACAGCTACTGCGCAGCCCAGCTGGCGCAATCGCGGTGGGCGGCAAACGGTGTCGCGTCAGGCCTGCGGCCGGGCTTCGGCGTTGACGACCGCCGGCGGCAGGATCTCAGGCTCCAATGGCTTCTCGGCCACTGGGGTCTTGAGCAGCATCTTCAACAATCGTGCGATGGTCGGGCGCATCTCCAGACGCGAGACCACCATGTCGACCATGCCGTGTTCCATCAGATATTCGGCGCGCTGGAAGCCGTCGGGGAGCTTCTCGCGGATCGTCTGCTCGATGACGCGCGGGCCGGCGAAGCCGATCAGCGCGCCGGGCTCGGCGATGTGAATGTCGCCCAGCATGGCATAGGACGCGGTCACGCCGCCGGTGGTGGGGTTGGTCAGCACCACGATATAGGGCAGGCCGGCTTCCTTCAGCCGGTCGACGCCGACCGTGGTGCGCGGCAATTGCATCAGCGAGAGGATGCCCTCCTGCATGCGGGCGCCGCCCGAGGCGGCGAACAGGATCAGCGGCCGCCTGCGCTGCAAAGCGACCTCGAAGGCATGGACGATGGCCTCGCCCGCGGCCATGCCGAGCGAGCCGCCCATGAAGGCGAAGTCCTGCACGGTAACCACCACCGGCAGACCTTCGATGGTGCCGACTGCGTTAAGAATCGCGTCCTCGAGGCTTGTCTTGGCTTTCGCCTCTTTCAGCCGATCGGTGTAGCGCTTCTCATCGCGGAACTTCAGCGGATCCTGCACGACCTTGGGGTTTTCCAGCGTCTCGTATCTGCCGTCGTCGAAGAAGTATTTCAGCCGCTCCTTGGCCGAGATCTTCATATGGTGGCCGGAAGACGGGATGACGAACTGGTTGGATTCGAGGTCCTTGTGGAAGATCATCTCGCCGGTCTCGGGATCCTTGATCCAGAGATTTTCCGGCATGTCGGTGCGCCGTCCGAGCATCGAATTGATCTTCGGTCGAACGTAGTTGGTGATCCAGTTCATCGCTTCGGCTCCTGTCCCGACGAAGAGACGTCCAGCAATTCCAGGAAAAGTGTGTGGCGGTTTTCCGTCCGGAATTGCGTAAAAACAAATAGTCAGACTATTCGGCGGCAGCAAGGCGGGCCGAGCGGACGCCCTGGGCAAGCCCGCTGACCAGCGTGGCGACCGCGTCGGCCGGATCGGCGGTCTTCTCGCCCTTGGGCCCGAGCACATTGGCGACCGCGTTGACAATCGCCGTGCCGACGACGACGCCGTCGGCGGAGGCGCCGATGGTACGCGCCTGCTCGGCGGTCTTGACGCCGAAGCCGACGCAGACCGGCAGCGCGGTGTGACCCTTGATGCGTTTGACCGCCGCCGACACCTTGGCAGTGTCGGCCAAGGCCGAGCCGGTGATGCCCGTCATCGACACGTAGTAGACGAAGCCGGAGGTGTTCTCGAGCACCTTCGGCAGGCGCTTGTCGTCGGTGGTCGGCGTCGCCAGGCGGATGAAATTGATGCCCGCCTTCAGCGCCGGAACGCAGAGCTCCTCGTCCATTTCCGGCGGCAGGTCGACAACGATCAGGCCGTCGATGCCGCTCGCCTTTGCGTCGGCCAAGAAACGATCGACGCCGTAAATGTAGATCGGGTTGTAGTAGCCCATCAGCACGATCGGAGTTTCGTCGTCGCCGGCGCGGAATTCGGACGCCATCTTCAGCGTCTTGACCAGCGTCTGGCCGCCTTTCAGCGCCCTGAGACCCGCCGCCTGAATGGCCGGGCCGTCAGCCATCGGATCGGAGAACGGCATGCCGAGCTCGATGACATCGCTGCCGGCGCCGGGAAGCGCCTTCATGATAGCCAAAGATGTCTCGTAGTCGGGATCGCCGCCCATGAAATAGGTGACCAAAGCCGGACGGCCCTCGGATTTGAGCTTCGCCATGCGGCGGTCGATGCGGGTCGTCATTGTCAGATCTCCATGCCCAGCATCTTGGCCACCGTGTGCACGTCCTTGTCGCCGCGGCCGGACAGGTTGACGATGACGATCTGGTCCTTGTCCATTTTCGGCACGATCTTCATCGCATGCGCGATGGCGTGCGCCGATTCCAGCGCTGGGATGATGCCTTCGACGCGGGTCGTCAGTTGGAAGGCCTCCAGCGCCTCCTCGTCGAGGATCGGCTCATATTCGACGCGGCCCGAATCGCGCAGCCAGGCATGCTCGGGCCCGACGCCCGGATAATCGAGACCGGCCGAGATCGAATGGCCGTCGAGGATCTGGCCGTCCGCATTCTGCAAGAGGTAGGTGCGGTTGCCGTGCAGCACGCCCGGCGCGCCGGCATTCATCGAGGCGCAGTGCTCGACGCCGTCGAGGCCGCGACCGCCGGCCTCGATGCCGATGATGCGCACATCCTTGTCGTCGAGGAACGGGTGGAACAGGCCAATGGCGTTGGAGCCGCCGCCGACGGCGGCGATGATGACGTCGGGCAGCCGGCCTTCCTGCTCCAGCATCTGGGCGCGCGCTTCCGTGCCGATCACCGACTGGAAGTCGCGCACCAGCTCCGGATAGGGATGCGGGCCGGCGGCGGTGCCGATCAGGTAATAGGTGTCCTCGACATTGGTGACCCAGTCACGCAGCGCTTCGTTCATGGCGTCCTTCAGCGTGCCGTGGCCGGCGGTGACCGGGCGCACCTCGGCGCCGAGCAGCTTCATGCGAAAGACGTTCGGGCTCTGGCGGGCGACGTCGGTGGCACCCATGTAAACCACGCAAGGATAGCCGAAGCGCGCAGCGACCGTGGCGGAAGCGACGCCATGCTGGCCGGCACCGGTCTCGGCGATGATGCGCTTCTTGCCCATGCGCTTGGCGAGCAGGATCTGGCCGAGGCAATTGTTGATCTTGTGCGAGCCGGTGTGGTTCAGGTCCTCGCGCTTGAAATAGACCTTGGCGCCGCCCCCGAGGCCCTTCGCCGAGGAAACCTCCCGAAGATGCCTTGTCAGGCCTTCGGCGAAATAGAGCTTGGACGGTCTACCGGCATAATGGGTCGAAAGGTTCTCCAGCTCCGCCTTGAACTCCGGATCATTCTTGGCCTTGTTCCACTGCTCTTCGAGATCGAGGATCAGCGGCATCAGCGTCTCGGCGACGAAGCGGCCGCCGAAAATGCCGAACATGCCCTGCTCGTCGGGCCCGGTGCGGAAGGAATTGGGCATAGCCGGCCTGTTCATCGCCGATCTCCTGAGTCTTTGCTTCTGAGCACGTCCTTATCGGAAAACCGGTTCCCACTTTTCCGGGACATGCTCGGGTTTGAAAACTTCCTCAGGCGGCGCGGTCGTCGCGCGCGGCCCTGACGGCCCGGAAAAACTGCTCGATCAGCGCCGGTTCCTTGACGCCCGGAGCGCTCTCCACGCCGGAGGAGATGTCTATCCCGGGCGGATTGGCCAGTCTGAGGGCATCGCCGACATTGGCGGCGTTGAGTCCTCCGGAAAGCATGTAATCGAGGCCGGCGTCAAGGCCGGCAAGGATGCGCCAGTCGAAGGCGACGCCATTGCCGCCCGGCAATTGCGTTCCCTTGGGCGGCTTGGCGTCGAACATCAAGCGGTCGGCAACGCCGACATAGGGCTTTATCCGCTCGAGATCCGCGGCTTCGCTGACCGACAGCACCTTCATCACCGGCAGGCCGTAGCGGGTCTTGAGCTCGGCCACCTGCACCGGCGTTTCGGAACCATGCAGTTGCAGCATATCCGGCTGCATCCTCGCGACAATATCGTCGAGAAAGTCATCATCCGCATCCACGGTGACGGCAACCGCCTTGGCCTTGCCGATGGCCGCCTGGCGCAGACGGCCAGCCTCGGCCGGATCGACGAAGCGCGGGCTTTTGGCAAAGAAGATGAAGCCGACATGGCTGGCCCCGCCGGCAAGCGCGGCGGCCATCGCGGTGTCGGTCTTCAATCCGCAGATCTTGATGTCGAGCGTCATGGCGCGGGATTGGCACGAAAAGCCGCAAGAGTCGAGAAAAAGCATGCCGTTGCCGGGCCGGCGGAAAGCGCTACCTTTTCGAATAGGGACACAGGCGGGAGCAGGAAGATCATGACCGACAAGACCGTCGCCGAACTCAGACAGAAGATCGCGCAGGCGCGCGAGGTGATCGCGCATCTGATGGACAAGTCCGCTTTCAACGGCGCCGAGGCGCACCGGGCGCTCGACTATTTCGGCAGCGACGCGTTCGACCGGAATTTTCTGCCGTGGCCGCATGCAAGTGAGGAAGGGCTGCGGCCGGAGGAACTCAACGCGGCGAATGACGATTGAGCGGCTGCGCTGGGCCGCCAGCTATACGGGTGCCAGGGCGACGCCTACTCAAACACGATCGCCTGCAGCGCGCCGCCGTTGCGCTTCAGCCAGTCCTTGCAGCGATCGGTGTCGGGGCAGAGCTTTTCGCACAGCTTCCAGAATTTCGGTCCGTGGTTCATCTCTTTCAGATGCGCGACCTCATGCGCCACCAGGTAATTGATGACCGGCGGCGGCGCCATCATGATGCGCCACGAGAAGGACAGATTGCCCTCCGAGGTGCATGACCCCCAGCGGCTGGAGGTATCCTTGTAGCGGATCGCCTTGGCGCGCTTGCCGATCGCCTCGGTGTGCTTGACCACCAGCTTCTCGATCTCGCGCTTGGCCTCGCGTTTCAGATAATCGGCGATGCGGCGCGGCAGGTGGACACGCTCGCCATGGATGATGAGCAGCGGGCCGCGCTCGTCGCGCGCGATGGTGACGGTGCCGCGTTTCGCCGGCTCATGGACGATGCGGTGCGGCACGCCGCGGATCGGGATCTTGATGCCGGGCCGCACCTGCGGGCGCATCGGCACCTTGGCCAGGCGCTGCTCCAGCCAGTCCTGATGGCGGTCGAGGAACTTCTCCACCTCGCCGCGGCGCAAGCCGGGCGGCACGGTTATGCGCAGCCCCTGGCCGCCGGAATCGATACGCAGCGTCAATCGCCGGGCCCTCGCGCTTTCGACGATTTTGAGCGGCAGGGTGCGGCCGGCGACGCAATGCTCGCGCTCCACGACGGGCTTGGGTTCTGGCTTGGTCAGATTGCGAAAGAAGCCGAGGGTCATGGCCGGACGATACGCGATTCGAGAAAAACGACCAGTAGAGTGAGGCTACATGGAGAACAAAAAAGAAACGGCGCCGCTCGCGCGACGCCGCATGTCGGCCGAGTCTTATGATTGAGGCTCAGTCGTCAAGGAGGTTCGACCCCTTGCCGCGCTTCGGCCCCGTCGCTCCGGTTGGACCACTCGTCGTGGTTGGCGCGGTCCGCTTGTTACGCTCGGCCATGAAGCGGTCGAACTCTTCCTGGTCCTTGGCACGGCGCAGCTCGCGGGCATACTCGTCGAACTCGTTCAGCATCTCGTCGAGCTTGCGGCGCTCCTCGGCGAGGCGCTCAAGTTCCTTCTCGCGCCAGTCGTCGAAAGCGACGTTGCCGGTGCGGGACGAGCCATGGCCCCAGCGGGCCGCCTTTTCCGAGCCACGGCGGCAGCCGGCGAAGATGCCGTCGGTGGCGCGGTTGACATCGCGCTTGAAGCCTTCGAGCCGGTCGCCCCAGATGATGTAGGCAAGCATGGCGAAGCCCAGCGGCCAGAACACCATGAAGCCGATCACCATCAGCGCGATGGTCGCCGGCGTCCAGGCCGGACGGATCAATGCACTTGTGTTCATTTTCTCCCAATCCTTCCGTTGGAGACAGCCAAACCGGCTGCGTGGAATCGAAATGGGAAGGCGAAATCGGCGATTCAAGGCAAGTCCGGCCAAAACCGGCGAAAGGCCTGAAATGATTATCGCTTTTTGAGTTTCTCGAGGAAAAGCACTGCCATTCCGGCGACCAGCCCCCAAAAAGCCGCGCCGACGCCGAACAAGGTGAGCCCTGAGGCCGTCACCGCAAAGGTGAGCGTGGCCGCCATGCGCTCGCCCGCATCATGGAGCGCGATCGAGAGCGCGTTGGCTAAAGGCGCCATCAGCGCCAGGCCGGCGACCAGCACGATCAGGCTCTGCGGCAGGACGGCGAAGATCGCCACCAGCGAAGCGCCGAAGATGGCGAAGACCAGATAGGCGAGCGCATAGAACGGCCCCGTCTTCCAGCGCTCGGCGGGATCCGGATGGACATCCGGGCCGGTGCAGATCGCCGCGGAGATCGCCGCCAGATTGGTCGTCGAGGCGCCGAACGGCGCCGAGAGCAGCGAGAACAGCCCGGTGACGCCGATCAGCGGGCCAGGTTCCGGGTGGTAGCCGGCGGCTTTCAGCACCGCGAGACCGGAGAGGTTCTGGGAGGCCATGGTGACGAGGTAGAGCGGCAAGGCCAGGCCAATGATCGCCGAAACGGTGAACTGCGGAGCGATCAGCGTCAGTGTCGACAATTCCGGCGCCGGCAGGCCGCCGACGCGGCCGGTGAGGAAGGCGGCAAGGCCGCCGCCGATCAGCACGACAAGGACCGAAACCGCCGGGTTGAACAGCCGGATGACGAAGAAGGCGGCGATCAGCGGCAGGATCAGCCACGGATCGGCGGGAATGGCCTTGACCGCACTGATGGCGAAGCCGACCAGGACGCCGGCCAGCATGCCGGACGCCACCGAGGCCGGAATCTGCGCGATCAGCCGGGTCAGCGGCTTGAACAGACCGGTGGCGATCAACAGGATGCCGGTGACGATGAAAGCGCCGACGGCTTGCGCCATGGTGAAGCCGCTGGAGGCCGCGATCAGCGCCAGGCCCGGCGTCGACCAGGCGGTGATGACCGGCATTTTCGTGCGCCAGGACAGCCACAGGCATTCGATGGCCATGGCCAGGCAGATGGCCGTCACTCCGCTCGCGGTCTCGATCTGAGTGGCGCCGATCGCCTTGGCGGCGGCAATGACGATGGCCAAAGTGCCGCCAAAGCCGACGATCGCCGCAACAAAGGCGGATATCGGGATTGAAATGCGCATGCTCATGAAACCCGCTGGACCAGGTCGCCGACGGCGCGGTTGAGCATGTCGAGATCCTCCGGGCGGGAGAGGCGATGATCGCCGTCGGGGATAAGCGACAGCGTGACGTCATCGGCCGGCAGCAGTGCGGCGAGCTTCAGCGCATGGCCGGAAGGCACGTCGGGATCGGCGAGACCCTGCAGGATATGCACCGGGCAATGAGTGTCGATCGGCCTGGTCATCACCCGGTTCGCGCGGCCGTCCTCGATCAGCGCGCGCGTGTAGATATAGGGCTCGGCGGAATAGTCGGACGGTTCCTCGAAAAATCCCTTTTTCGAAAGGTCGCGCTTCTGCGCCCTGGTCAGCACCGGCTCGATCAGCTCGACGGTAAAGTCGGGCGCCGGCGCAAGCAGCACCAGGCCGGCGATGCGGTCGTCGCCGGCCTTGTGCAATTCCTGCACCATGCGCAGCGCAATCCACGCCCCCATCGAGGAGCCGACCAGGATCTGCTTGCCCTTGCTGAAGCGGCGAAAGACGGCGAGGCTCTCGGCCAGCCATTTCGAGATCGTGCCCTCGGCGAATTCGCCGCCCGATTCGCCGTGGCCGGAATAGTCGTGGCGCAGATAGGCGCGGCCTTCGCGGCTCGCCCAGGCCGACAGCGCCTCGGCCTTGGTGCCCAGCATGTCGGACTTGTAGCCGCCCAGCCAGACGATGCCCGGCGCTGAGCCCGGCCCCTGCCTGACAGCGATCTGCGTTCCGTTCACGTCGATGAAAACTGGTGCGCTGGCGTCCATGACCTCGTCCTTCCGGCCGGTCTTTTGGCACATCCGGCGGTTCGCGGAAAAGTGCTCGCACCTTTTCTTTGCTTGGTGCAGGCAACGGCAAGCTTTGAGGTGATTTCCTGGCGAGGCTGTGCTATTGACTCCGGCCGCGCGCTCACCACATAGGCGCGTCCAAGCGATTGAACTCAAAGAAACCCTGAACGAAACGGCCGAGGAGACCACGACCATTCGCAGACCTTTCAAAGCAGCGGCCCCGACCAAGGACGGTCCGCGCTCCAACCGAGACATCCGGGTGCCCCGGGTCCAGCTCATCGACGCAGAAGGCCACAACCGTGGCGAAGTTTCCATCAACGACGCGCTGCTGCTGGCCGAAGAGGCCGGGCTGGATCTCGTCGAGATATCGCCCAATGCGCAGCCGCCTGTCGTCAAGATCCTCGATCTCGGCAAGCTGAAATACGCCAACCAGAAGAAGGCGGCCGAGGCGCGCAAGAACCAGAAGGTCATCGAGATCAAGGAGATCAAGATGCGCCCGAACATCGACAGCCATGACTACGAGACCAAGATGAAGGCCGTGCGGCGCTTCTTCGAGGACGGCGACAAGGTCAAGCTGACGCTGCGTTTCCGCGGCCGCGAAATGGCGCATATGGAACTCGGCATGCAGCTCCTGAACAAGGTGCGCGAGGAAGTCGCGCCGATCGCCAAGGTCGAGGCCGAGCCGAAGCTCGAAGGCCGACAGATGATGATGGTGCTGGCGCCCCGCTGACGGTGCGCCTCACGTTTCCTTTCCGTCCTGGAGCCATTCCGGCGCGATCGCCGCAAACTGTCGCGCCGATCACGGTTTCGCGAAGGAGAATTGACCGGCCGGCGCTGCTTGGTGCTCCAAAATCCGCCTGAATTGCCGCGCAGGGCGACCCGACGATCGGCGGGGCGCCTGTTTTTCTATCCGATCGCCGGCTTCTCGACGATCGAGCTCCTCGATCGCGAGCAAATCGACGATCGGATTTTCCCGATCGCGACCAAATCGACGATCGGATTTTCCCGATCGCGATCAAATCGACGATCGGATTTTCCCGATCGCGATCAAAACACGACGATCGGATTGGCCATGGTCGATGAAACAAAGATCCCGACCGACAACCAGATAGAAGGGTTGGGCGGCTACCAGTATATGCGCCGCATCGTGCTGGCGGTGCTCATCGTGGTGCTGTTTGCGGCACTCCTGTTCGGCCAGTCGACGTTCCCTCCCGAGACGCCCGTGCACGAGACGATCGAGATGTTCGGCGTGCTCCTGATCTTCCTGGGCATCGTCGGGCGCTTGTGGTCGACGCTCTACATCGGCGGCCGCAAATCCTCCGAAGTGGTCACCGGCGGGCCCTATTCGATCACCCGCAACCCGCTCTATCTGTTCTCGACCGTGGCGGCAGCCGGCGTTGGCGCGCAGATCGGCTCGTTTTCCGGCATCATCCTCTTCGCGGTCCTTTGCGCCGGCGCGTTCCACATCGTCATCCTGCGCGAGGAGCGCTATCTCAAGGAAGTCCTCGGCGCTCCCTACAAAGCCTATCTGGCGCGCGTGCCGCGCTTCTTTCCAAAGCTTTCGCTCTACCAGGAAGGCGACACCGGCAGCTTCAAGCCGCGCCTGCTGTTGAACACGCTGCTCGACGGGCTGGTATTCCTGGTGGCGCTGCCGGCCTTCGAACTGATCGACGGCGCGCAGCAGTCGGGGGTGCTGCCGGTGTGGTTCACGCTGCCCTGAACGGGACAGCGCGCCGCAGGGCGTGAGGTGTTGCGCACGAGCCCTGTTTGATCTATAGGACCGCCGTTCTGCGTATCGGGCCGGAAATCATCTCTGATTTACGGAAAGCACGATACGCAGAGCAAAAACAAAAACCGCCCGGCAGGGCATGCCGTGGCGGTTTCATTTGCTTTTCGGGCTCTGGTCGGCCCGAAGCGAGAAAAGAAGCGCGATGGTGCGCCACATTACGGAGTAGCAAAATGCCCAAGATGAAGACCAAATCGGCCGCCAAGAAGCGGTTCAAGATTACCGCCACCGGCAAGGTGCTGTCGGCTGCCGCCGGCAAGCGCCACGGCATGATCAAACGTTCCAACAAGTTCATTCGCGATGCCCGCGGCACGATGGTTCTGGCTGAACCGGACGGCAAGAAGGTCATCAAGAATTTTCTGCCGAACGGCCTTTAAGCATTCGGTCCGGAACAGCGTTTTAAGGAGATCATGACATGGCACGCGTAAAGAGAGGCGTCACCGCCCACGCCAAGCACAAGAAGGTCCTGAAAGCCGCCAAGGGCTTCTACGGCCGTCGCAAGAACACCATCCGCATCGCCAAGCAGGCGGTGGAAAAGTCGCTGCAGTACGCCTATCGCGACCGCAAGAACCGCAAGCGCTCGTTCCGCGCGCTGTGGATCCAGCGCATCAATGCAGCGGTGCACGAGCACGGCCTGACCTATGGCCGCTTCATCGACGGCCTCAACAAGGCCGGCATCGAGATCGATCGCAAGGTTCTTTCGGACATGGCCATCCACGAGCCGCAGGCTTTCGCAGCCCTTGTGGCCAAGGCCAAGGTGGCGCTCGAATATCTGAAGAACACCACGCCGAATGCTTTTGAGAGCGCTGTCGCCTAAGCCAGCGCTTCCCAAGCATTCGCTATTCTGATTTGGGGAACCCGCGCTGGCACGGCTGGCGCGGGTTTTTCTTATGCCTGATGCAACCAAATTGGTGACGCGCCGAACCCCGGTGGTTGCCCGATCGAGAGAGTTTCGCCGTGAACGCCACCGCTGGAAATCTTGAAACCCTTGAAGCTTCTTTGATGGCCGACATCGCGGCCGCGGCCGACGAGCAGGCGATCGAGGCTGTGCGCGTCTCGGCGCTGGGCAAGAAGGGCTCGGTCTCCGAG
>NZ_RZST01000142.1:0-13730 GCF_003997575.1 Mesorhizobium sp. M1A.F.Ca.IN.022.07.1.1 | reverse complement strand
CACGTTCTAGCCCCGGGCGGCGGCGCTGCGGCGCTGCTCGCCGGCCGCTCGCGGACTGTCGATCGCCGCGGCTGGCCGCGCGTCAGCCGGCGCGACGACAAGGGTGGCACTGCGACCGATCTGGCCGGCACCGAATTTTTGCGCGAGCAGCCTGGCGGCTTCCGAAGGCTGCTCGGAGGGGCTGAGCGCCAGAAGCGCAAGATCGGCTTTGGCGAAGAGCTCCGGATTCCAGCCGTTCTCATTGAGCGAGGGCGCGATCACGAGCACGAAATCGAACGCGCTCCCGGCTTCGGCCAGAATGCCACGGAACGAGTTGCGATCGGCAACGCCAGGACTTTTTTCCGCCACTGAGCTGCACACGATCGTCTGCAGACCGGTCGCGCCATCGATGAACAATCCGGCGCCGTCTGTCGTCGCGCTGGACAGACGATCGCCAATTTCCACCATCAGCACGTTCTGATCGGCCCGTTGCATGCCTATGCCCAGCATCGCGCCCGCAATCCTTGCCTCGAAACTGCTGTGGATCGAAGACACGAGGATGACGAACGGTTTGCCGTGGTCGTTCAGGTGCAAGACCATCTGTCGCATGATCTTCAGGACGGCGAGCGACAGCGTTTCGTTTCCGGTCTGGAAGAGCTGTTTCCTGATCGCCTTGATGTTTGAATAGGCGGTCCCACCGGCGACGCCGGGCAGACGGTACTCGCCGAAATTGGCTGGCATCGGCAATGGCCGGGGGCTGACCGGCGCGCTGTCCTTACGGTCCACGAACGGCTCCGGCACGGCCGCCGTCGGCGACTGCGGGTCCTCTTGCGGCTGCGAGACCGGACCAAGCGCCAGAGCGAGGCCGCATCCGGCGAGGAGTCCCAGAACGGCGCTCACCAAGAGAAGCAGGACCGGCTTCGGCCATGTCGGCTGGACAGGCGGCGAAGCCACGCCGATCTTGCGCGCTTCGGAAGTCTGCACGCCCTGCATCTGCGACGTTTCCTGCGCCCGCTTGAGATAGTCGTCGAGCACGGCGCGCGCCGCCTGGGCTTTCGATTCCAGCTGCCGCAGCTGTACCTGCGCGATGTTCGAGTTCGTCGACTGTTGGCGCAGGGCTTCGAGCTTGTCTTGCAGCTTGCCGACATTCTGCACAGCGAGATCATAGCTGGCCTTCAACTGCTGTCTTATGCGATCCGCCTCGGCGGACATCAGCCGCTTCAACCGCTCCAGCTCGGACTGCAGCCGCCCGATGGTCGGGTGGCGCGGCCCGTACATCGTTTGCAGGCTGGCAAGCTCGGTGGCGCGCTGGTTGTAGTCATCGCGCAATTTGATGGCCGAGGTGGAGGTAAGAATATCCGCAAGCTTGGCGAGTCCGGCCGGCGAACTGCCCGCAGCCAGCGCCTGATTGTAGCGGTCCTTGGCCTGGTCAGCGTCGCCCTGGGCGGCGATCAGCTGCGTCGTCAGCTGATCGAGCTGCGACTGCAGCGTGCCGCCGTCCGTCGAATTGACGATATTGTGTTTCGTCTTGAAGTCTTCGACCGTCCGCTCGGCGTCGCTGACGTCCTTTTGCAGGCCGGAGATCCTGTCCGTGAGCAGCGTATTCACGTCGCTGTTGGCGCTCTCGCGTTCTCCCACCAGGCCTGCCCGGTACTGATCGACGATGGCATTGGCGATGCGCGCGGCCTTTTCCGGCGACGGCGACGTGAAGCTGACATTGATGACGTAGGTCAGCCCTTCGCGCTCGACAGAAACCTTGCTCTGGAAGCGCTTGAAGGCGGCGTCCTGCGGCGCGCTTGCGCCGGCTCCGAACAGACGTGAAGCAAGGCCGCCGCCGGCGAATTCCGGATCGCTGTCGAGCTTCTGGCTTTTGAAGACGGCGCCGAGCAGGTCTGGCGACTGGATGACGAAGACTTGGCTGGCGATAGCGGCGCTGTCGGAGCCGATCCCCGGAAGCACGTTGTTGAAATTGGTCGCGCGCGTGTCGCGGGGGTCGATCAGTATCGAGGCCGTTGCGGTATAGCTTGGTTTGGTCACCGCAAGATAGGAGAGCGCCAGCAGCACTGCCGCGCCGGCGATGGCAAGCACTATCACGCGTCGCGCCCAAAGGATGGCCCACACTGCACCTATGTCGAACAACGGCGTAAGAGTGCGCTCGTCGATACTGGCTGGCTTCATCGATTTTCCTCGTCGAGAGCCGCGACTTCACGACCTCACTCGTCTCCACAGTATTAAGGATTATCGTTAGCCATCCGTTAAGCTTGGCGGCGTGACGATGCGCTCGGCGCTGGCGATGCCGGTAACCATGCGAAGCGTTCGCGCTGGCGCGGTTGCGGCATTTTGCTTATGCAGGATCGGGTTTTGAGCGTCGTCGTAGGTGCGGGTAGCCCATCGCCGATCGTCTCAGGAGGCGAGGTTGAAGGACAATAAAGGGAACCGCGAGGCCGCCCCCGGGGCAGGGGCCAGCCCGGCGACCGACATGCGCATGTCGGTCACGGCGCTTGCCAAGAGCGGCGCCGTGGCCGGCATCATCAAACTTGCCAGCGCGGGCCTGTCCTTCCTGATGTTCGTGGCCGTGGCGATGGTGACGAACGAACGCGAGTTCGGCCTTTACAGCGCTACCTATGCCGGCGCGAGCCTGGTTTCCTTCTTCGCTTCGGTGGGCCAGCAGAGCACCGTGCTCAGGTTCTGGCCTCAATATGCCGGGCTGGGCGATCTCGGCTCGGCTCACGGGCTGATGGCGCGCGCCATTCTCGTGGCGCTGGCCGGGCTTGTCGGCACCAGCCTGCTCATCATCGTGGTGGGATTCCTGCCCTTCGTCGGCAGGGGAACGCCGGAATGGCTGCCGCTATGCGTGGCGGCGGCGGTGCTGTCGTTCTCGCTCGGCTGGTCGGAGTTTACCTCGGGCGCCTTCCGGGCCAAGAACGCGCTGATATCGGGCCTGCTGCCGCGGGACATCATTTGGCGCGCGGCGACAATCGCCGCCGTTGCGGCGCTGCACTTCATGCAAGTGAAGATCGATGCGATCGCGGCGACATATCTGACGGCGCTGCTGCTCATCCTGTCGGTCGTCCCGCAAACAATTGTGCTGTTGCGCGACACGGCGCGGGCAGATCGCGGTGGTCTCACGGAAGGGCAAAAGCAGGAATTCAAGACGGTGACGCTTGGCCTGTGGGGCGTCACCTCGCTGCCGCCCGCGCTCGGCCAGGTCAGCACCCTGCTCGTGGCGATGATCCTGGGGCCAGAGGCGGCAGGCGCGATCTTCGTGGCGGACCGGACCACGCGCTTCGTGACCCTTGCCCTCAACGGCATCAACCAGGCGCTGGCGCCGCAGATATCGGCGGCCTTCTACAGCGGCGACAGGGCTCACGTGCAGCGCATCACCAGCCTCGCCGCGCTTGGCGGCTCGGCCATTGCGCTGTGCGTGCTGGCGTCCTTCTGGATATTCGGCGACTTCATCCTGTCCATCTTCAATCCGGCCTATGCGACGCCGACCATGAGGGCGACGCTCGTCATCTTCGGCATCGGGGCGACGTTCGGCACCGCTTGCGGCCCGATCGAAGTCCTGTTGCAGTTGACGGGTCTGCAGCATGCGCTCTTCAAGGTGCTGGTCATCGTCAACGTTGTCGGACTTTGCGTGACGGCCGTGGCAACTTACTACCTCGGGTCCATAGGAGCGGCCCTCAGCATTGCCGGAACCGTCATCGCATGGACGGCTTTCGGGGTATTGATCGCCCGGCGCAGAATCGGCATCAACCCGTCGATCCTCGGCTTGTCCCTGGACAGGATCGGGCTGGTGCCTCATGCCCTCCTGAAGGGGCGCACGTGAAGATCGTCCAAGTGCAGACCCAGGCGGAAGCAGCGGGGGCGCAGCGCATCTCCGACATGGTGGGCGAGGGCTTGCGGGCGCGCGGGCACGAGGTGCGCACCGTCTTCATGTACCGCAAGACCGAAGCCTATGACCGCGATCCCAATGTGGATTTCGTCCTGACGGACAGACCGCGCGGATTGCCCGGGCAGATCCGGGCGACCGTCGGCCTGGCTCGATATCTGCGCGCGGCAGGCCCCGACGCAGTCATCACTTACCAACACTATGGCAATATCTTCGGCACGATCGGCGCCCGGCTGGCCGGCGTCAGGCACATCGTCGCAAACCAAAGCGGCGCCCCGCAAAGCATGGGCGTCATGGGGCTGCTCTCCCAAATCGACAAGCTGATGGGCACGGTCGGCCTTTACCAGGCGAATGTCGTCAATTCCGGCTGGACTCAAGCGCAGTTCGATCGCTATCCGCGCTCCTATCGGCGGCGCATGCGTCGCATCGATCACGGCGTACCCGCGCCGGGCGAGGAATTCGACAAGGCAGCGGCGCGCGCCGCCTTCGGCCTGCCGCAGGACGTTTGGCTGGCCGTATCATCGGGCCGACTGACGCGGATGAAGAACCAGATCGCGCTTGTCGGCGCGCTCGATCGACTGCCCGACGTCCATGTCGCGCTGGCAGGCGCGGGGCCGGAGCGCGAAGCGCTCGTCGCCTTTGCCGAAAGCCGTGGCGTTGCCGACCGCCTGCATCTCGTGGGCGAGGTTCCGCCGACGCGCATCTTCGAATTCCTCGCGGCCGGGGATGCCTATGCGTTTGCCTCGATGACGGAGACCTTCGGCCTCGCCTGCGTCGAAGCAGCCATTTCCGGGCTGCCGGTTGTGGCCAGCAACCTCGACGTCTTGCGCGAGGTGCTGACCGCGGAGGACGGCTCTCCCGCCGCACTCTTCGTCGAGGCCGACGCTGCCGGCATGGCCAGGGGCCTTGGCGATCTGTTTGCGCGGCCGGAAGCCAAGACCAGGCTTTCGGAGGCGGGACGGCGGCTGCGGGATAAGTATTCGCCGGCCAGGATGTGCGCGGGCTACGAGGCGCTACTGCTTGCCTGACCGCTTGCGCACGGCGGCGATCCCGTCGATCACTTCCAGGCGCCCGGCTCGATTGAGTGTGTGGATTTTCGGATAAGGAAAGTCGCCAGCCGCATCGATCGGCCGCGGCGGCGACAGCCGCACCGTCTGCTGGTTGAGCTCCAGCAACTCCGACAGGCCCAGCCCGCCGCCATAGCCCAGCGTTCCGTCCTGGACCGGAAGAAGCACGCGGCCGTCGCGGTTGCGCACGAAGGCTCCGCCCGGGCGGGCCATGCGGTGGTCGATCAGGACCGGGTTCGCCGGATGCGGCCGCCACGGACCGGCAAGCGCGGGGGCGGAGAAAATCACCAGCGTGTCGGAAGTGCTTCCATGGCCGTCACGGTCCGTGGCGAACAGCCAGAGCATGCCTTCATGCTCGAACAAGGTGGCATCGGAAATCTCGCCTTCGACCAGCACGGTCTCGACAAGCCAGCTGTCCGGGAAGCCCGCGGCGCGGTAGAGCGTGAGCTTGCCGCCGGCGCTCGCCTCCGGCAGCATCCAGATTGCGCCGTCGCGCTCGAATACCTGCGGGTAGGAGAGGTGGTGAGCCTCCTCCAGCACGACCCGAGGCTCGCCAGGAACGCCATCCGCATCAAACGGAACAACGGAAATGACCGCCTTTCCGGTCGCGTGCGGATAGTCCTCGACGAACACGAAGGGCTGACCCTGCCACCAGAAGGGGAACGGGTCGGCATAGAAATGATCGCCCGGATCCGGCAGCACCGACCAGCCGGTGCCGAGCTTGCCGGTATCGGCGACACCCGGCGCATCGGTAAAGCGATAGCCGACACGCCAATGCGCGTGGCGGAAGCGCGCGCGCCGAAGCGCTTCCCGGCCGAGCCGCGGCAGCGCCGAGCCGAAATAGGCGGATGTGAACCCGCCTCGCTCGCCACGACCATGGATTTCAGCAACTGCCCCTCGTGGCAGCCGGTCGGCCGCGAACGCGCGGGTGACCGACTGAACCAGAGTGATGGCGCGGGCGAACACGTCCTCGGTGCCGAGTGCGCTGGATTCCCGCTTGTCGACCATGGGCCGCGCTTGGCCGACCACCGTCTTCCCGTCGAGCACGGCCTCGATCACCGGGAGCCTGCCGGCCGCGACGGCAATTGCAGCCGAGAGATCGGCGCTGGATCCGTCGAAACGAAGGCCGATGGTGGGAACATTCGCCAAGGCCGCATCGCCGGCAAGATCGAGCCTCAGCGCGGGGGGGCGATTGCCGGGCCGTGCCGGGATTGCTTGCAGCGCGGAGCCGAGAAGGGGTCCGCGCCGGCGGAAAAGACGTTGCTCGAACTGGAAGGCGGCTTTTGCCGCTGCCGGCCAGGTCGCCGGCCCGGGCTGATGCGCCACCGCGACATCGTGGCCGTCCGCCTCCAGCCGCTCTATGGCGAGCCGCTGCCAATGGCGGGGCGCCGATTGCGGAACGATGACCTCGATCGCCAGCATGTCTTGGGCGGCTATGTCCTGCTCGGATTTCCAACAATGAGGAACGAGAGACTGGCCGAAAATACTTACATCGGCGTTACACGCAAAACCGGATTTCTACTTTTTCGGCATGATTTTCGACTTGCGATCCCGAAGCGGTTGTGGTCGTCCGCCCGGACTGCCATGCAACGCAAGATTAGCGGTTTCGGCATATACCAAGATTCCAACAATCGCGGCGACCGGTCTTGACCTGGAACGTAAGAAGTCGTGGATAGCCGCTGTCCCTGCCGGTTCGGATCACATGTTTGAAGTCACTGCCGAGGATGCGTTCGATTTCCGTTCGACGGAGTACGCCGAGCTCTTCGCCAGCTCGGCGGCAACCGCTTTTCAGCATCCGATTTGGCTCGCGCAACTTTATGAGAGGCTCGTGCGGCAAGGCGCCGCCACGCCACTGATCATCGTCGTCCGCGTGCGTGCGAGCGGAAGGCTCGCGATGGTCCTGCCGCTGGTGAGGCGCCGCTACACGCTGCTGAAGGTCGTGGAATTCGCGGATATGCGGGTTTCGGACTATGTCTCGCCCGTCGCCGACGAGGAGACCTTCTCCCGCATTCTTGCCGACGCCCGCACCGTCGCCGCCATCCGCAAGCATCTGCGGCCATACGATCTCCTGCGCATAGGCAAGCTGGCGGACCGCTCCCTGGCGATGGAGCACCTGCTTGGCGTCGACAAGCGCGACAGCATGGGCATGAGCGCCTATTCCAGCAAGCTGGAGCCGACATTCGCCGGCTGGCGCGAGCAGCGGCTGGACCAGTCCTATCGCAAGGAGCTGGATAAGAAATCCCGGCAGCTCAACCGCATCGGGGAGGCGCGCTTCGAATGCGTTGACGGCCCGGCCGCGGTCCGCACGACATTCGATGCCCTCAAGCTCTATCGCGGCAAACGCTTCGACGGCAGCAACGGTCCGGCCGACCTTTTGCAGCTGCCTTCCTATTTCGATTTCTACCTGGCCGTGGCCAATGAAGGGTGCGGCGGCTTCGCCCGCACCTATGCATTCTGGATGAACGGCCAGCCGATCGCCGGCGCGCTCGGGCTCAAGCACCGCGGCTCGCTCCTGGTCATCCTCGGCGGTTTCGACGAGGCCGGCTACCGGAAGCAGTCGATCGGCAGCCTGATGTTCGAGCAGATCGCCCGCGATTGCATAGAGCGCGGCGATCAACACCTCGATTTCACCATCGGCGACGAGCCCTACAAGCGCGTCTTCGGCGGCCGGCCTTCACCGATGTGGCAAATCTACCGCGCAGGCAGTCCGCTCGGCTATGCGGCGCATCTGACGGTGCAGAAATTGCCGGCGGCCAAGGCGCTGGCGCGGCATATCCTTGAGGCCGCGCATGTCAAGAAGGCCAAGCCTTCGGCTGTCATCGTGCCGCCGGCTGCCGATGAAGCCGCCGAGTCGTCCTAGTTGAAGCGGGTCGGATCGGACGCCTTACGCTAGCTTCAGGCGGTCGCGCACGGTTATGCCGAAGCGTCCTTTGAACGAAATGCGCCGGCTGACCCGCAATCAGGTCACGGCTTCCACTTGCGGCCGCTTGAGACCGCGCAGCCGCGCGGCAAAGCTCGGGCTGAACTTGTCGATCTCGTGCAGGATGCGGCGACGGCTGAAATGAACCTGCCGGCGCGCGCGCCAGCGCAGGTCCGTGTCGATGGTCAAGCTGCGGCGGAAATTCGCCAACTCGAGCCCCCGTTCATCCATCGCCTGCTTCGTGGGATCATCATAGAAGGTGGCGATCTTCGCCGCCGCCATGCCGGGCGAGGCCATCCACTGCGGCACGTGCACCATGCACAGGCGCTCCACATCGGTGAGGAGGCGGCTGACGCCTGTTCCGGCGGCCGGACAGGATGTCTGATAGGCGTCTCCGATCAGGACGACGCCGTCGCGCTTGCAATTTTCGGCGACGGTGATGTCGGTGAGCCAGCTCGAAACGCGGTCGATGACCTCGAAATCGCCAAAGGTCTTGAGGAGTCCCGGAAGCGTTTCAATGAGCGTTTCGCGCGGGCGGTCGCGCAGCGCCTTGACCCACGGGTCGGTATGCTCCCGGAAAACAAAGAGGTTGGCGCGGGTAACGCCGCCGGCCGGGAAGAAGTTCAGGTAATCGATGCCGTCCGAAACGCGTTCGCCGTAATAGGTCAGCGCCGGATGCTTGAACGCGCTTGCTCCCGCCGGCCGGACATTGAAACCGAAAGTCAGCGATTGGCGCTGGTGGACGAACCGGCGCTCGATGCCGACGTCGCGCCGCAGGATGTCGCCCATGCCGGTGGCAAGCACAAGCAGGCGAGCCGTCACATCCGGCTGCCCGATGATCGACACACGCTGCCGCTCTGGGCCGGCCTCCACAGCGCTCACCCTGCCGGCGACGAAGCGTACGGCCTTGGGCAGTTCGGCCCGCATCGCCGCGACGAGGTCGTCGTAGAAGATGCCGTAATGGCGGGCTCGCGTGCGGTCGAGCACTCGCCCCTTGCGCACGTTGACGATCTCGTCGAATGCCGCGGCCGCCGTGGAAAGACTGTCGAGGAGGCCGATCCGGCGCAGCTTGTCGATCTGGTCGCCGGCGATTTTCTCGACACGGAACTCGCGCGGAAAAACGTGATGGCGGTCGATCAGCGTGACACGGTAGCCCGACCGGCCGAGGAGAGTCGCGGCAAGTGTCCCGGAGAGCCCGCCGCCGACGACAGCGATCTCCGTGTCGGTTCCCTCCGGCAGCGGACGAAGCGAATGTTCGGCTGTCATTGGGAATACCTCAACAGGGCATAAAGGGCACGGGGATTGGTGGTGAAGTAGCGCCAGAACAGCCGGCGCGGCTCCATCAACATACGCCACAGCCATTCGAAACCCGCCTTCTGGACCCAGAGGGGGGCGCGCCGGACCTTGCCGGCAATATGGTCGAACAGCCCTCCGGAAGTCTTGATCACACCGACATTCGAGAGCCGCGAGCCAAAATCGCGGACAAAGATCTGCTCGCGCGGCACGCCGAGGCCGAGCCACAAAATGTCCGGTGCAAGCGCGTCGATCTCTTCGAGCTTTTTCTCGAGCGCTTCGCCGGTGAGGTAGCCATGGCTATGGCCGACGATGCGCAGGCGCGGATAGCTGGCTTTGATGCAGGCCACGGCCTTGGCGTTCCCGGCCTCAGTCGATCCAAGCAGATAGAAGGTCGCGGCCTCGTTCTCGGCGAGCTTCGCCACATCGTGGAACAGATCGGTGGTGGCCACCCGTTCCGGCAACCGCGTGCGGCACAATAGGCGCGAGGCGAGAACAAGCGGCTGGCCGTCGGCGAAGATCTGGTCGGCTTCGCGGAAGAGGGCGGCGATCTCAGATTTCGCGCGAACCTGGGCGATGACGTCGCCGTTGGCGGAGGTGAAGTAGTAGGGACGGCTGCCATGGCGGTGCTGCCGCGCCGCCGCGAGCATCAGGCGGGCGGCGCCCTGCCGATCGATCACGGTGACAGGCAGCCCGCCAAGCTGCACCGTCGGCAATGCAGGCAGGTCCTGCCGGGAAGGGGCTGCTTCCAGCGCTGCCACGGCGGTCACGCTTGGACGTCCGGTCGAAGTCTGGTGCTGCAACCGGGGAAAACGAGAGGTCTCATGGTTCGCGGACGTCAGATGTTGGCTGGAGTGGAGCGGATCCGATCCGCCGGTCGTAGCGCTGTGTTGTTCAAAATCTCTTTTTGAAGTTTCTAAAACTTTTCGCATAGGAGAAGTCGCCCCACTCTCCGGTAGTTCAAACTACCTCCTTCATGGCACCATACCTAAAAAAATCAAAAAGTTAAGCGACATGTTAATAGTTAGTTAATATGGACAATTTGAATCGAAATATAAATCAGTTTAACCTTTTGACCTCGACTTCACTTGCTTTTTGGGTGATTTTGAAGCTGCGTTTTCAACACGAATGCGATGCGATCGCCACTGGTGCGACCACATTGCAATGCCAACAAGCTCCTGATCTATCCTGGGTGATCCTGGGCCACGAAATAGTTGGTGAGGCGGGCAGCGACATGCATGGCGCCCGCCAGACGGGCAAAGCGGAAATCGCCCGGCGTCAGCTACTCCGGCAAAGGCCAAGACCGATCTTCATGGCTCTATTTCACACCGATGCCGGCGGTCAGGCCGCCGTCTATCTTGTAATCCGCGCCGGTGCAGAAGCTCGCTCTGGAGGAGCACAGAAAGGCGATGAGTTCGGCCACTTCTTCCGGTTCGCCGATGCGGCCAAGCGGATGCGCCGCACCGAAGCGCCTGTACGCTTCCTCGACATCGGCATCGCTGCCGGTTTCGCCACGCGCGGCCTTCTCCAGGATCGGTGTGCGGATCGAGCCTGGGCTGACCGAATTGACCCGGATGCCAGCCGCCGCGTAATCCAGCGCCAGCGAACGCGTCAGCGTATGGATTGCGCCCTTAGTCGTGGCATAGGCGGCGACGTTCTGCTGACAGGCGAAACCCTGCACCGAGGCGACATTGACGATGGCGCCGCCACCACGGCGGATCATTTCGGGGATGCCGTAATGCGCCGTCAGGTAGATCGAGCCGACATTGACCGTCATGGCCTTGTTCCATGTTTCCCAGTCGGTCGTGGTCGCGGTTCCGTAGGGATGGACGGCCGCCGAATTGACGATCACGTCGAGGCCGCAGAACCGTGCGACCCCGGCAGCGACGGCATCGCGGACCTGGTCCGCCACGGAGACGTCGGTGTCGACGACCAGCGCGCCGGCTTCGGAACTTTCCAGCTCCGCTCTCATTGCCGCATTGGCCGAGCGGTCGATGCCGCAGGCGATGATCGCAGCACCCCCTGCGGCGAGGCGCCTGGCGGTTGCCAGACCGATTCCCGTCGTCCCCGTCACCAGGGCGACCTTGCCAACAAAATCCTTCATTGCGGGAACTCCTTCAGTCACGTGTCGGAACCCGGCTCTTCCGGCAGGAATCGCAGGGCGAAATCCAGATGGCGGCTCATCAGGTAGGCGTAGGCCACTCTGTCGCGCGCGCGCAGGGCGGCGACGATCTCGCCATGCGCGGCGCGGGTGTCGGCCAGGACCGGGCGCATCTCCTTGCCGATGGTCATGATCCGCAGGATCACCGGGGAAAGGAAGGAATACATGTCCGACAGCATGCGGTTGTCCGCCAGCCCGATCAACGCCATGTGGAAGTCGAAATCATTCTCGGCGGCCTCCTGGATCGAGCGGCTCTCGACGATCCGCGCGTTGACCGCGTCGAGCGCTTCGATCTGCTCGTTGGTGGCGTTGAGCACGATGTGGTCGCCGATGCCGACTTCGATGATGCGCCTGAAGCCCTGAATGTCGGCGAAGGAGGAGCGCGAGACATCCATATGCGCGGCAAAGAAATTCTGGATGGCGATGCTATGCCCGTCGGCGAGCACCGCCCCGACGCGGGGTTTCGGTTCGATCAGCCCGTAGGTCCGGATAGCGCGCAAAGCCTCGCGCACGGTGTTGCGACTGGCGCCGGTGATCTCGCTGAGCTCGCGCTCTGTCGGCAGCACGTCGCCGACATTCAGCTGCCGCGAGCGGATGAGATCGAGGATCCGCCCGGCCGCGGCATCGACCGCCGAGCTGCCGCCGGCGTGGCGGCGGGCGCCGCTCTCGCGCGCGGCATGAGAATTTTCCAATGACGAATCTCCCAAATTGTTGGACCAGGATATCCCAAGAGTCCGGGAAAACAATCGAGTTGGACGCCGTCTCGATCAGTTTACCGCGCTACCTGTCGGCCGTCAGGCGTTCGAGAAAGCCGAAATTGTCGATTGACTCTCATCCTGGTCCAACAATAAGTTTCCGCTCTCTCTCAAAGGAAGGCAGCAAATGGAGCAGTGCTGGCGTTGGTATGGCCCGGACGATCCGGTGACGCTGGATCACGTCAAGCAGGCCGGGGCGACGGGCGTCGTCTCGGCGCTGCACGACATCTATGACGGGCGCGCCTGGCCGCTAGAAAACATCCTGGAGCGCAAGCGGATGATCGAGGCGGCGGGGCTGACCTGGTCGGTCGTCGAGAGCATCCCCGTCCACAACTCGATCAAGATCGGCTCGCCGGAACGGCTGCGCTATGTCGGCTTTTACAAGGATACGATCCGAGCGCTGGCGAAGGCCGGCATCGCGACGATCTGCTACAATTTCATGCCTGTGGTCGACTGGACCCGCACCGATCTGGCGTATCGCCTTCCGACGACGGGTTATGCATTGCGTTTCGACGCGATCGATTTCGCGGCCTACGACCTGTTCGTGCTGAAGCGACGGAATGCCGAGGCCGGCTACAGCGCCGCGCGCATCGCCGAAGCGGAAGCGCGATTGAAAGAGCTCAGCGACGAGAAAATCGACCGGATCGAGCGTAACCTTATCGCCGGACTGCCCGCCACCGAGCGCAGCTACAACCGGGACAGTTTTCGCGAGGCCTTGGCCGAGTACGATTCGATTGGGCCAAGGGAATTGCGCGACAATCTCGCCTGGTTCCTGCGCGAGATTATTCCGGTCGCCGAACAGGAAGGGGTGCGCATGTGCATCCATCCCGACGATCCGCCCTTCTCGCTCTACGGCCTGCCGCGCATCGTTTCGACAGCTGAAGATGCGCGGTTCATTCTCAATGCCGTGGAGAGCCCGGAAAACGGGCTGACATTCTGCACAGGCTCCTACGGCACGCGCGCCGACAACGACATCGTTGCCATGGTCAAGGAGTTCGCCGGCCGCATCCATTTCGTCCATCTGCGCAACGTCACCATCGAGGATGACGGCTCCTTCTATGAGGCCGAACATCTCGAGGGCGGCACCGACATGGCGCATGTCATCCTCGCCCTGATGCAGGAGGAAGCGCGCCGTCGGAAGGAAGGCCGCGCCGACTGGCGCATTCCGATGCGACCCGATCACGGACATCTACTCGCCGACGACATCGGCAAGACCAGGATCAATCCCGGTTATTCGCTGATCGGCAGGCTGAAGGGCCTCGCCGAACTGCGCGGCATCATGCGGGCCGTCGAACGGTTCGGGCTGGCATAGAATCGAAACTTTCCAGCCACATTACCGGCGAGCGCAATTCGCTGCATAATGACCGCGCTGGCCGAGAATCGGTGTTCGGCAAGCCGATCCTCCACGGCGGCGTCAGTTCTGGTATTCTCAATGCCCTGGTCGCGGAGGATTTGCCCGGGCCCGGGACCGTCTTTCTCGAAATCGCATGGAAGTTCGTCAAGGCGGTCGGCGTTGAGTAGGCGATCATCGGACGCGTGGAGGTCAAGAAGTTGCGCCCCGACAAGCCGATCTGCAAGATCGAGACCAGCCTACGCAACGGCCAGGGGAGCTTTGTCCCACCGGCGCGGCGACCGTTTTGACCGTCCCGCTGCAAGGCGCATG
>NZ_RZST01000141.1:0-13732 GCF_003997575.1 Mesorhizobium sp. M1A.F.Ca.IN.022.07.1.1 | reverse complement strand
GGCTAGCGGCGCTTTGTTCAATTCGGGCGGCAGCGCGTTGCTCGCGCTTTCGAGGCCCACGACCTCGACATCCGAGCCGGCACCTCGGTGGGTCTCGGGATGTTTTGCCGGAAGATAGCCGGCGAGAAGGTCGAACACTTCTTGCTGTGCATCGCGGGTCTCTTCCTCCTCGACAAAAACCTTTTCCGGGATCTCCGCGTAAAGCCGTCGCTTCTCGGCGAGATGGGGCAGAAGGAATTGATCGACCTCGATCCAGCGGTTGAGCTCGAGCGGCTTCAGGCCGATGGTGAAGAGCTTTGAGGACCCGTCATAGGGCGTATGGGTCGGTTGGCGAATGGTCATGCTTCCTTGAAGGCGTCCAGTTCGGTGGCGGTCAACCGCGCCGCGAATTCGGTGATTTCGTAGTCGGCCGCGCCTGCCTCGGAGAAAGGGTCGGCCGCCAGTCTGGCGTCAAGCACGTCGCGGGAACCGCGCGCGACGATGATGCCGCCGGTCCTTGGCCGTTTCGGTCCAGACGCAACAAAAATGCCTTCCGCGTAGCAGGCCTTCAGCCATTCGACATGCGCCGGCGCCAGCCGATCGATCTCGGTCAGCGGCACCTTGTAGTTCAGCGAAACGATGAACATTGCATTCTCCTGCTTGGCGTCATGCCAGCCTCGCCGGGATCAACCCACGTAGCGAATTGCCGACGAAGATCGCCTGCGCCGACTTCAGATCGTCGAAGGTGTAGATCGCTTCCGCGGCGCGGCCTTCGTCCAGAAGCTCGCCGCGCAATACTCCAGGCAGCAGGCCGCAATCAAGCCGGGGCGTCACCAGCATCCCGTCGCCGAAATCGGCGAACAGATTGGTGATCGTGCCTTCGCAGAGTTCTCCGCGCTCGTTGGCGAGCAGCACTTCGTCGGCGCGGGTGGCGAGGTATTCGGCGCGCGCCTGTTGGTAGGTTTCGCGGCGGTTGGTCTTGTGACGCAGCAACAAGTTACCGGAATCGAGGCGGACCCGCGCCAGCTGCAGACGCCATGCCCTACCTGCGGGAAGCTGCTCAAAGGGCTGCGCGGCTGCTGTCGCCTCGCCGTTGCGCTGCAGTGCAAGCCGGGTGCGCAAAGCGATCCGCTGAACGCCGATCGCGTTCTTCAGCACCTCGCCGATCCGTTGCGGATCGCAGGCAAAGCCGAGCTCCGCGGCCGAGGCATAAAGCCGCGCAAGGTGGCGCTCGAAGCGCAGGAAGCCCGAGCCAGGCTCCCAACGCATGGTCTCGATCAGCTCGAAGTCGGCACGGTTCCCGTCGCGAAGCGCGCTTTCAGAAGACACTCCCGGTACTCCTCCTCGGCGGTGGAATCGAAGACGACGCCGCCGCCGACATTGTAGACAGCCTCGCCGTCGGCAAAGAGCGAGATGGTGCGGATCGCCACCGAGAACCGCATCGTGCCGCCGGGCGCGACCCAGCCGATGGCGCCGCAATAGACGTCGCGCGGTACGCCCTCCAGATCGTGCAGGATCTCCATGGCGCGGATCTTCGGCGCGCCGGTGATCGAGCCGCAGGGAAAGAGCGCTGCGAAGACTTGGCGAATACCGATATCCGGCAGGAGCTTCGCCCGCACCCGGCTCACCATCTGGTGCACCGTCGGGTAGGTCTCGATGCGGAACAGCTCCGGCACTTCCAGCGTGCCGACCTCGCTGATCAGCGAGATGTCGTTGCGCAGGAGATCGACGATCATCCGGTTCTCGGCCTGGTTCTTCTCGTCGTTGCGCAGGAACGCCTTCAGCCGCGCGTCCTCGGCCTTGGTGGCGCCGCGCCGCGCCGTGCCCTTCATCGGGTGCGTCTCGATCATACCGTCGGCGTCGATCTCGAAGAAGAGTTCCGGCGAGCGCGACAGCACGATCGGATCGCCGAACGAGATCAGCGCGCCGTATTTCACCGGCTGGCGCCCGGTCAGCGCCTCGAAGGCGGCAAGCGGATCGCCCGACCATTGCGCATGGACCGGAAAGGTCAGATTGCCCTGATAACAGTCGCCCTTGCGAATATGGTGGTGGAGGCGCGCGAAGCGGACGGCGTAGTCCTCGGCGGACCAGGAAGCGCGGGCGTCGAAGATCGGTCCGTTGCTGGCGGGGCCTTCATTCCGCGGCACAGCCTGTTCGAGCGGCGCATCGAAGACACCGAGACAGATCAGCGGCGCGCGGCGGCCCTCTGGCAGCAACGGCACCAGTTTCGGCTCCAGCAGGTAGCCTGCCTCATAGGAGAAATAGCCTGCCAGCCATTTGCCCGCGTCGGAGGCGGCCTGTGCCGCTTCCAGCGCCGGCGTGAATTCGTCCGCGGTTCGCGCCGTGATGACCTCAAGCGGCCCGTCAAAGACGAGCTGGCGGCCGGTCTCGTCATTGCGGAATATTGCTGAGGGCAGGGACATAAGCCTTGGATGGGTCGATTAAGTCGATCGCTCTATATGGGGGCGCGGCGAGGCGCAATCGAGAGAGCGGCGTCGGAGGGCGTAAAGGCATCTGGTCCAAAGCAAAAACGGCGCCCAATGGACGCCGCCTGCGCTGGGAAGGCACAGCGAGATCAGTTGTTGTTCGAGGTCGCCGCCGTGGGGAACCGGCTAGCGAATTCGGCCTCGTCGCCCGCGGCCAGCAGTTTCGCCTGCTCGATCCATTTCTCGCGCGCGATGCGGCCGTCGAAATTGAGCACCTCCTCGATGCGCTTGACGTCGGCATCGGTCCAGGCGGCGATCTGGCCGTAGGACGTGACGCCCTGCGCCTTGAGCAGCTTTTCGTTGACCGGGCCGATGCCGATCAGGCGGCGCAGATTGTCCGCCTTGCCGGTGGCCGCCTTCGGGGCGGCGGCTTTCTTCGGAGCCGGCGCCTTCTTTGGCGCCGCGGCGGCCGTTTTTGCCGCTGCCGGCTTGGCCGCGGCGGATTTGGTCGAAGCCGATTTTGCCGCTGACGGTCTGGCCGATGGGGATTTGGCTGGGGTCGGGGTCGATATCAGGGCCGCAGGCGCCGGCGCGGAGGCTTTGTCGGTTCCCGCCTTGGCGGAAGAGGTCGGCGCTTCGCGCAGCTTGCGTTCGAGATCGGCGCGGCTGCGGCCGCATGCGTCGAGCTCGCCGCTCAGGCGGTAGGTATCGGCGCTAAACCGGTCGCGTTCGCTCTTGGCGCGACCGAGTTCGCCGCGCAGGCTGTCGAGCTCGCCACGCAGGCGGCCCCAGATGAACCAGCCAACCAGGACACCGACAACGAACGCCAGGAGCATATAGAAGAAAGTGCTCATTTCCCTCTCCAGTCCGATCGGGCCGCGGCCGCAAACGGCGGCCTTGCCGCAAGATCGTCAATCGTTCCGCGCTGGGCGGAACCGCCCCTCCAATCGCTGGCGGCGGGCCCTCCTCCGGCTGCGGCCCGACGGCCGCTATCGCTCTCGCTGAAGCAACGCTAGGGCCGCCTCCGGCCTTGCTGTCGCGTCCGGTTGAGCTTGGGGTCTGACGCTAGCACACGACCTGCGCAAAGCTAATTGAAAAGTGCGGGCAGAGTTATTGAAGAACAGCACAAGTATGCGTTCCGGCCAAACTGTTCCGGTCTATGCCGCCAGGCGAGCACCCGTCATTTGTCGAGCGCCTCCAGCTCGTCGATCAGCGCGCCGATCACACCCAGGCCGATCTGCCAGAAGGCCGGATCCGTGGCGTCGAGGCCGAAGGGCGCCAGCAGTTCCGAATGATGCTTGGTGCCGCCGGCGCGCAGCATCTCGAAATACTTCTCCTGAAAGCCGCGCTCGGCGTTCTGGTAGACGGCGTAGAGCGAGTTGACCAGGCAGTCGCCGAAGGCATAGGCGTAGACGTAGAAGGGCGAGTGGATGAAGTGCGGGATATAAGTCCAGAAGACCTCGTAGCCATCGCGCAACTTGATCGCCGGCCCCAGGCTTTCAGCCTGCACCTCAAGCCAGAACTGGCCCAGCCTGTCCGAGGTCAGCTCGCCGTTGCGGCGCTCGGCATGCACCTTGCGCTCGAACTCGTAGAAGGCGATCTGGCGCACGACAGTATTGATCATGTCCTCGACCTTCTGGGCGAGCATGGCCTTGCGCTCGCGCTTGTCGGAGGTCTGGTCGAGCAGCGAGCGGAAGGTCAGCATCTCTCCGAAGACGGAGGCCGTCTCGGCCAGCGTCAGCGGGGTGGACGCCATCAGCGCGCCCTGGTCGGCGGCCAGCACCTGGTGAACGCCGTGACCCAGCTCATGCGCCAGCGTCATCACATCGCGCGGCTTGCCCATGTAGTTGAGGAGCACGTAGGGATGCGCCGATGGCACGGTCGGGTGGGCGAAGGCGCCGGGCGATTTGCCCGGCCTGACCGGCGCATCGATCCATTTGCGATCGAAGAATGTCCGCGCGATTTCCGCCATCTTCGGCGAGAAACGCTGATAGGCTGACAGCACCGTGTCCCTGGCGTCGTCCCACCGGATCACCGACTGCGGGGTCTCGGGCAGCGGCGCGTTGCGGTCCCAGTGGTTCATGACGTCCATGCCGAGCCAGCGCGCCTTCATCTGATAGTAGCGGTGCGACAGGCGCGGATAGGCTTCGCGCACGGCCGCGGCCAAAGCATCGACCACGCCGCGTTCGACGCGGTTGGCGAGATGGCGTGAATCGGCGATGTCCTCGAAGCCGCGCCAGCGGTCGGAAATTTCCTTGTCCTTAGCCAGCGTGTTGGTGATGAGCGTGAAGGTGCGCAGGTTCTTGCGGAAAGTCGCGGCGAGTGCCTCGGAGGCGCGGCGGCGCACTTCGCCATCCGCGTCCTGCAGTCGGTTCAACGCCGGCTCCAGCGTCAACTCCTCGCCGTCGACGTCGAAACGCAGGTCGGTCATCGTCTCGTCGAACAGGCGGTTCCAGGCGCCGCGTCCGGTGACCGACTTCTCGTGGAACAACTGCTCGACCCGATCCTCGAGCTGGTACGGCTTGTCCTTCCTGAGGTCGAGCACCCAGGGACGGTAGTGGGCGAAGGCCGGGTCGGCCGCGAGTGCTGCTTCGATCACCGCGTCGTCGATCAGGTTGAGCTCCAGCGCGAAGAACAAAAGATGCGCGCTGGCATCCGTCATCTTCTCCTGGATGTCGCCATAGAGCTTGGCGCGCTGCGGATCGGCGGTGTTGCCGGCATAGACAAGCCCGGCATAGGAGACGATGCGGCCGATCAGTTCCTCCAGCGCCTCGTAGGCCTTCAGCACCTCGCCGAGCCGGCCGGCGGCGCCACGCTCGGCTTCGGCGGCCAACGTGCCCTTCCAGCGGACCTCGAAGGCGATGGCGTCGCTTGCCGCCCGGGCGATGTCACGCTTCAGCTCCGGCGCTTCCATGCCGGAATAGAGATCGGCGAGATTCCACTCCGGCAGATCGCCGAGCTCCGCCGCGGCCTGGCCAGACGCCGTCGCCACAAGCCGCTGACCAAACATCATGCGCATCGACAATACCTTCTTCGAATCAACGGGAAAGGAGAAGCCGGTCAAATCCTAAGGAATTCGTTCACCGGGTTTTTTGAAACCTTATTTAGAACCCTGTGCCAAGATGATCCATGGGGATTTATCGGGCGGATAATTCAAAGAGTCATGACAGGTTCCGTACTCATAGTCGATGACGATCCCGTGCAGCGCAGGCTGCTCGAGGCGGCGGTGACGAAATTCGGCCACAGCGCCATCGTCACCGACGGCGGCGAGGCCGGCCTCGATGTGCTGGACGGACCGAAGGCGCGCGATGTGTCGGTCGTCATCCTCGACCTGGTCATGCCCGGTCTCGACGGCATCGGCGTGCTGAAGGCGATGCGCGAGCGCGCCATCAATCTCCCGGTCATCGTGCAGACCGCGCAGGGCGGCATCGAAACCGTTGTCTCGGCCATGCGCCACGGCGCTTTCGATTTCGTCGTCAAGCCGGCCTCGCCCGACCGGCTGCAGACCTCGATTTCCAATGCTTTGAAGGTCGAAGCGGTCGAGGATGAGGTGAAGCGCACGTCGCGGCGTCGCGGCGGCCATCTCACCTTCAAGGATCTGATCACCCGCAGCCCGGCGATGGACCGGGTGATCCGGCTCGGCCAGAAGGCGGCGGCCTCCAACATCCCGATCCTGATCGAGGGCGAATCGGGGGTGGGCAAGGAGTTGGTGGCGCGCGCCATCCAGGGCAGCGGCGACCGCCGCTCGAAACCCTTCGTCACCGTCAATTGCGGCGCCATCCCCGACAATCTGGTGGAATCGATCCTGTTCGGCCATGAGAAGGGTTCCTTCACCGGCGCCACGGACAAGCACACCGGCAAATTCGTCGAGGCGCATTCGGGCACGCTGTTCCTGGACGAGATCGGCGACCTGCCGCTCGACGTCCAGGTCAAGCTGCTGCGCGCCGTGCAGGAGGGCGAGGTCGACCCGGTCGGCGGCCGTTCGACCGTCAAGGTCGACATCCGGCTGATCTCGGCGACGCATCGGAATCTTTTGCAGCAGGTCAAGGACGGCAAATTCCGCGAGGACCTATTTTATCGCCTGAACGTCTATCCGATCTTCGTGCCGCCGCTGCGCGACCGGCGCGAGGACATCCCCCATCTGGTCAGGCATTTCATGGAGAAGGTGGCGCCGGCCGATCCGCGTCATCGTCTCACCGGCATATCGGCCAAAGCGCTGGCGATGCTGCAGGCCTACGATTGGCCGGGCAACATCCGCCAGCTGGAAAATGCGGTGTTCAGGGCGTCGGTGCTCGCCGAAGGCGAATTGCTGACCGAAGAGGAATTCCCACAGATCCGCGCGCAGGTCGAAGGCACGGTGAAGCTCGATGCCGAGCCTGCGACTGCCGTGGCACCGGTCGCGGACGAGCCGCAGCCGGGCGATCAGGCCGTCTCTAATGGAGCGGCGGCAGGTTCGCACGAGGCCGAGGCGCGGGCGCGGCTGCAGCCGCGATTCGGCACGCTGAGGGCCTTGGACGAGCGCGGCAATGTGCGGGCGCTGGCCGATGTCGAGTTCGAGATGATCAAGCTTGCGATCGACCACTATAACGGCCAGATGAGCGAGGTGGCGCGCCGCCTCGGCATCGGGCGCTCTACGCTTTACCGCAAGTTGAAGGAATATGGCATTGACCCCGAAGCGGGTCGGCTTGATCGACTTGCCTCTTGAGACGCAAGCCCAGCCCAGCCTACCGGTTTATATTCCGACTTAAATCGTCGGTTTTTCGTTTCTGAAGGCGCTTTTTCAGTCGCTTGCGTGTTCGCGATCACGCATTTAACGCAATCGGTAACAGATTGTGTTTGGGCCAAAGCCGAATTCTCGATCTAAACCAGCGATTTACCACGAAACGTGGTGCATCATTTTTGACGGGATATCGCCACGGTGTTACCGCATTTCGGCTCCAATAAGCGATGATTAACCATTAGGATCGATATTCGGATGTGAGAACCACGCATCCGTTTGGGCAAATCCGGGGACAAACGGCAGCCTGCAAGGCCTTTTGATTTGAACCAAGTCGAACGACACACGAACGGGCGGCATTTTCACATGAGCGTCTGGCCAAGGTGGCTGACGTTTGTGATTTTGGCCGTCGGGTTCCTCTCGGCAGCCGCTTCCGGCGCGAAAGCCGAAGTCCGTTCGCTGAAGCTCTATCACCTGCACACGCACGAAAAGGCCGAGATCGTCTACAAGCGCAACGGCCGCTACGATCCCGCAGGCCTGCGCAAGATCAACATCATCCTGCGCGACTGGCGCCGCAACGAGCCGACCAAGATGGATCCGCGGCTGCTCGATCTGGTGTGGGAAGCCTATCGGCAAAGCGGAGCGACCGACTACATCCAGGTGGTCTGCGGCTATCGCTCGCCGTCAACCAATTCGATGCTGCGCAGCCGCAGCCGCGGTGTCGCCGAGAAAAGCCAGCACATGCTCGGCAAGGCGATGGACTTCTACATCCCCGGCGTGCCGCTGAAGAAGTTGCGCAACATCGGCCTGAAGATGCAGGGCGGCGGCGTCGGCTACTATCCGAATTCCGGTTCTCCGTTCGTCCACATGGATGTCGGCAATGTCCGCCACTGGCCGGGTATCAGCCGTCAGGAACTGGTCAGCCTGTTCCCGAACGGCAAGACGCTGCACGTGCCGAGCGACGGCCGGCCGCTGCCTGGCTATGAGCAGGCTCTGGCCGCCTACAAGGCGCGCAAGGGCGCCGGCACCCCCAATATCGAGCTGGCCAGCGCCGGCGGCTCGACCAAGCGGTCCGGCGGACTGTTTGCGGCCTGGTTCGGCGGCGGCGACGACGAGGCCGACGACAGCGCCGATGTCGCGAGCGCCCAACCCGCACCCCAGCCGAAAGCTGTGAAGCAGGTGGCGGCCGCCAAGAGCGGCAACAGCGGCAGCCTGCCGGGCATCGCGATCGTCTCGCCGCAGGATGCCAAGCGCGCCAACATCCCGCAGATCGCCGATGACAGCTCGGACGATTCGCAACCGCAGCAGGACACGCCCGAAACCATCATTGCCACGCTGCCGCCGAAGGAGGTTCCTCTGCCCGCCTTCGCGCCGAGGCCCAAGGCCGATGTCGGCCAGCAGACGGCTGAAAACGTGCCGTTCGCCGTGGCGGACGCCTCGGCCACGGCTGAGCAGGCGGTGGCGACGGCGCATGCTCCGGCCAACGTACCGTTCGGCATGGCCGCCGGCGCGGCGCAGGCCGCAGCCGATCCCGCGCAGGGGGCGTTCAACAATGTTCCGCTGCCGACGAGGCGGCCCGATCTGCCGAGGGAACTTGCGCCCAAGGACAAGGGCGTGCTTCTGGCGCTGGCGGAAACCGCCTCGCAGGACAAGAGCGCGACCGATGCCTTCTCGGTGCTGCCGACCGCGCGGCCCGACACGGGCAAGCCGGATGAGATCAAAGCGGTGCTCGAGCAGGCCAGCGCGACCACCGTGGCCGGCTCGAGTGGGGCCGAATACGAAGTCGCTTCGCTGACTGCGCCGGAGCCACGCTCGGCATTCAACGATCCGTCGGGTCTCGATGCAGCTTCGCCGCGTCAAGCCATTGCCGCTCGCCCCGCCGGCACCGATCCGGCGCAGGCGATCGGCGCCGGCGTGAAGACGACGCGCAAGGAGGCCAGGGCGTCCGCCAACGACCTGAAGCCCGGCCCGAAGGCAATGGTGGTGGCAACGCCGCCGCAGGCAGCGCGCTGGGCGCTGGGCAGCGGCGACAACATCGCTACCGTTTCCGATCCGACCACGGCACCGCGCTATGCCTATAATATCGTGCACACGCCGCCGAGCGAGGTCTACACGGCCGGCTTCCAGACGGATGCGCAATTGCCGGACGCCAGCCGGTTCACCGGCAACGCGGTGAAGTTCCTTTCGGTCGCCCGCTTTCAGACCAAATAACGAGCCTGCCAGTGCCGCAACAGCCGCGTTGAACAACAGCGCGGCTTTTGCTTTTTATCACGGCAGCATAGTTTGAACGGCGCGGGTTTCCCGCGTGGTCTTTTCCCGCTTCGTCTAACGGTAGGACAGCGCCCTTTGAAGGCGTGAATCGTGGTTCGAATCCATGAGCGGGAACCAGCCGGCGGCTGGTTTTCGGCCCGCACCGGCATGCCATCACGCACGCTTAAACTTCTCGTGAGACCGGAACGGGCCGCGCTTTTTCGGGTTAGGATGCGTTCGTTCCAAACTGGGGATATTCATGAAGAAGATTCTATTGGCGTCAGTTCTCGCTCTGGCCGCGGCATCGGCTGCCGTGGCTCCAACGCAGGCCGAAACCGTTATCGTCAAGACCGGCAAGCATCACTGCAGAACCAAGGTGGTCACCCATTGGGTTCACCACCGCAAGGTCGTCGAGAAGGTCAAGGTCTGCCACTGACCGCATGTCCAGCCCTGGAGCGGTTCAGCGTTTGATAGACCGCTGAACCGCTCCAGGTGTTCTTTACGCGATCCGGACGGAAGAACCGGTGCCCACACTTCCTGGAATTGCGTTAGGCGAGCTTGCTCGCCTCGCGCGCCAGGGCTTCGATCTCATCCCATTTGCCGGCCTTGATGAATTCGTCGGGCGCCACCCACGAGCCGCCGACGCAGATGACGTTGGGGAGGCTCAGATAGTCGGCGGCGTTCTTGGCCGTTATGCCGCCGGTCGGGCAGAATTTCACGTCGGCGAGCGGCGAGGCGAAGGCCTTCAGCGATGCGATGCCGCCCGACTGTTCGGCCGGGAAGAATTTCAGGAAGCACAGGCCGGCTTCGCGCGCAGCCATGATCTCCCCGGGGGTGATGGCGCCGGGCAGCAGCGGCACGGGGCTGTCCTTGGCCGCGTCGAGAAGCTGGCTCGTAATGCCGGGGCTGACGATGAATTTCGAGCCGGCGCGTGCCGCCTCGTCGAACTGCTTGGCATCGAGAATGGTGCCGGCACCGACAACCGCATCCTCGACTTCGGCCGCGACGCGGCGGATCGCTTCCAGCGCATCGGCGGTGCGCAGCGTGATCTCGATCGCCCTCAAGCCGCCGCGCGACAGAGCGCGAGCGAGCGGCACGGCGTCGGCGACATTGGCGATCTTGAGCACCGGGATGACCGGCTGGCCGTTGAGGAGCGACAGAAGCTTTTCGGTCTTGCTGGTCATTAGCTTGTCTCTCCGTTTCGGTCGATTTCAACCGATTAGCAGAAGGGGTATTCCGAGTCCACGAAGGCGGGCGTGTCGCAATGTCACGCGGCCTGTCCGCTCTGCCTTGAAACGGCTTTCAGCACGGTCTAGTGGCATGGGCATGACAACAACCAAGGAAACTCAGCCGGTCCGCGTTGCCGCGCTCTACAAGTTTGCGCGGCTCGACAATTACCAAGCGTTGCGCGCGCCGCTCGCCGCCTTCTGCTGTGGACGCGGCATCAAGGGCACGCTGCTTTTGGCGCATGAGGGTATCAACGGCACGGTCGCCGGCAGCGAGGAAGCGATCGCCGCGCTTATTGATCACCTGGAGGCGATCGAAGCGCTTGCCGGCCTGGAAGTGAAATACAGCACCGCCGCCGAGATGCCGTTCCACCGCATGAAGGTGCGGCTGAAGCGCGAGATCGTCACGATGGGCGTCGACGATCTCGATCCGGCGAGCAGCGCCGGCACCTATGTCGCGCCGGCCGATTGGAACGCGCTGATCTCGGACGCCGACACGTTGGTCATCGACACGCGCAACGCCTACGAGGTTTGGATCGGCACCTTCAAGGGCGCGGTCGATCCCAAGACCGCCAGCTTTCGCGAGTTCCCGGGCTGGGTCGAAGAGCACCGCGAGGAGCTCGAAGGCCGCAAGGTGGCGATGTTCTGCACCGGCGGCATTCGCTGCGAGAAGGCGACCGCTTACGTGAAGTCGCTGGGCTTCAGGCAGGTCTTCCATCTTAAGGGCGGCATCCTGAAATATCTCGAAGAGGTGCCGGCCGAAGAGAGCCTGTGGCAGGGCGAATGCTTCGTCTTCGACGAGCGGGTATCGGTGTCGCATGGCCTGGCCGAGGGCGAAGCCGAACTCTGCCGCGCCTGCCGCCATCCGCTCACCGTCGAGGACCGGCTCTCGCCGAAATATACGGTCGGCGTCTCATGCCCGCATTGCTTCGAAGCGCGCTCGGACGAGGACCGCGCGCGCTACGCCGAGCGCCATCGCCAGGTGGAACTCGCGCATGCGCGGGGCGCCAAGCGCCACATCGGAAGCTGAGCAGCCCAGGTTTCGTCAAATCATCCGCCCGTTCATTGTAATGTCAATGTGCGGGGCCTACGTCTTGCCGATCCGAAACCCCGCCCGGGCGCATTCGGCCGGGCCAATTCTGGAGGCATTGATGCTCGACCCCAAGAAGCTGCTCGACGACCTTTTCGGCTCGCAAATTCCCGGCACGGGATCGACCGTTCGCGACAAGGCGGGGCAGGCGGTGCAGATGGCGAAGGACAATCCGCTCGCCGCCGGCGCGCTGGCGGCGGTGCTGCTCGGCACCGGCCCCGGTCGACAGGTGACGGGCGCTGCCATGAAGCTCGGCGGCCTGGCAGCCATTGGCGGCCTCGCCTACAAGGCCTACCAGAACTACAAGGCCGGCAATGTGCCGGCACAAGAACCCGTGGCCGGCGAGCCCGAGTTGCTGCCGCCGCCCAAGGACACCGCCTTCCATCCCTCGCAGGCGCCGCAGGGCGAGGCCGAATTCACGCTGACCCTGGTGCGGGCGATGATCTCCGCAGCCAAGGCGGACGGTCATGTCGATGACGAGGAGCGGCAGAAAATCGCCGACAAGCTCAAGCTCGCCGGCATCGGTGCCGAAGCGGAAAAATTTCTGCTGGATGAGCTTGAACGCCCGCTCGATCTCGACGTCCTGATCACCGGCGCCAAGACCGATGCGCAGAAGGTTGAGCTCTACACCGCCTCGCGCCTTACCATCGATCCCGACACCCGCACGGAGCGCGGCTATCTCGACCTGCTAGCCGGCCGCCTCGGCCTGCCGGACGCGCTGGTCGACCATGTCGAGGCGACGGTCTCGGCGGCGAAGGCGCCGGCTTGAACCGCGCCCGATCCGCGCCAGCAAATTGCCGGTTGGTAAACGCGCATGGGACGTGCTGCTGGCCGTTAATCTTTCGTTAACCCAGCAAGCGCATCATTCTAACCAGTCGGACCGGCTTATCCTCCTCCCAAGCGCGGTTCAGATGAGGGGCGGTCGCCAATGACCGCCCTTTTTGTCGGCTCCGCTTTCTTGCCGACAATAGCCGCTTGCCACGCCCTCCGTCATTTGCGATGCCACGTCTTCTTCCAGCAGTACGGGGAGCGAGGACGATGACCGCCATGACAGAGAAAACAGCCATCGTAACCGGCGCCGGCACCGGCATCGGCAAGAGCGTCGCCACCACGCTGCTCAAGGCAGGCTGGAACACCGTGTTCTGCGGCCGCCGCAAGACGCTGCTCGAGGAGGCGATCGCCGAGGCCGGGAAGACCAGCGCCAGGGCGCTTGCCGTTGCATGCGACATCAGCAAGGCCGGCGAAGTCGACGACATGTTCGAGACAGTGGTGGAGGCGTTCGGGCGCGTCGACCTGCTCTTCAACAATGCCGGCATGGGCTACAAGTCGACGCTGATCGACGAGATCCCGGTCGAGGTCTGGAACGATGTCGTCGGCGTCAACCTGACCGGCTCGTTCCTATGCGCCCGTGCCGCCTTCGGCGTCATGCGTCGGCAAAAGCCGATGGGTGGGCGCATCATCAACAATGGCTCGGTGTCGGCCTATGCGCCGCGGCCGGGCTCAGCGCCCTACACGGCGACCAAGCATGCCATCACCGGCCTGACCAAGACCCTGGCGCTCGACGGCCGGCCCTATGACATTGCCTGCGGCCAGATCGACATCGGCAATGCGCTGACCGAGATGGCGCAGGCGATGACCGTCGGCGTGCCGCAGGCCAACGGCTCCATCGCCGCCGAAGCGGTGATGGATGTCCAGTGCGTCGCCGACGCGGTGCTTCACATGGCGAGCCTGCCGCTCGACGCCAATGTGCTGTTCATGACGGTGATGGCGACGAAGATGCCGTTCGTCGGCCGCGGGTGAGGGGGCTGAGGCTCTATTTCGTCAAGAACACTTCGATCCGCTGCAGCGCTCGTAATATGTTCTCCTCGGAATTGGCGTAGGAAAGCCGGACATAGCCTTCGCCGAGCACGCCGAAATCGGGGCCGCCGATCAGCGCGACGCCGGCATCCTCCAACAGCGCCGAGGCAAGCTTCTTGGCCTTCCAGCCGGTCTTCGAAACATTGGGGAAGGCGTAGAAGGCGCCCTTCGGCGTGATGCAGGAAAT
>NZ_RZST01000140.1:0-13870 GCF_003997575.1 Mesorhizobium sp. M1A.F.Ca.IN.022.07.1.1 | reverse complement strand
GGATGCGCGTGTCCGGATGGCCGAGGAAGCGAAGCCGCCGCGCCTCGATAGCGGCGACGCCGCCAACAAGGTCGACGATGGTGCCGTCGGCTTCGGCATAAAGCGCATTGATGGTGAAGTCGCGCCGCGCGGCGTCGGCCTTCCAGTCGCGCCCGAAGATGACTTTCGCCCGCCGACCGTCGGTCTCGATGTCGGCCCGGAGCGTCGTGACCTCATAGGCCTTGCCGCCGGCGATTGCCGTGACCGTGCCGTGCTCGATCCCTGTCGGCACGGTCTTGAAGCCGGCTGCCTGGGCGCGGCGGATCGTGTCCTCGGGCACCGTCGTGGTGGCAATGTCAATGTCGGCCACCGGCTGGCCGATCAGCGCATTACGGACCGCTCCACCGGCCACCCGCGCCTCCTCGCCGCCCTCCTTCAGCGCGGCAAGCAGCTTCTGCAGATGCTTTTCGCCCAGCCAATCGGCCCTGCCCGAGAGAGACACCTCAGCGCTCACGCATAGAGCCTTTCATAGAGTGTGCGGATGATGCCGGCGGTGACGCCCCAGATCCGCTGGCCGCCATAGGGCATCTCGTAGAAGAACCATTCGAGGTCGTTCCACATGCGGCTGTCGCGCGCGTGGTTGACAGGGTCCATCAGGAAGCGCAGCGGCACCTCGAAGGCGGCGTCGACCTCGTCGGCGTTGAGCATCAGCGAAAAGCCCGGCCGCACCACCGAAAGCACCGGCACGATGCGGTAGCCGCTGCCGGAGACATAATCGGGCATGCGGCCGACAATTTCGATGTGATCGCGGTCGAGGCCGATCTCCTCGAATGTCTCCCGCAGCGCTGTGGCCTCAGGGGTGGGATCGGTCGGATCGATGGTGCCGCCGGGAAAGGCGACCTGGCCGGAATGGCTGCGCAGCTTCTCCGCCCGCTTGGTGAGCAGCACCGTGGCGCCGTCGGCGTGATCGACGACCGGGATCAGCACCGCGGCGTCGCGCAGCGGTTTTACATGCTTCAGCCTGGGATGCCCTGGATTGAAGCGGTGGTCGCCGAACTCGTCGCCGGATTGGACCTCGGCCTGGGCCGCTGCGCGGGCGCGAAAATCCGCGATCGAGAACGGCACCGGCGCCACCTGGTCCATCACGCGCTTAGCCGCTCGAGCTTGTCGGCCGACATGATCGGATAAACTTCGCCGCCGGAGCGGACGGCGAACATTGCCCTGCCGCAGACGTCGATCACCTCTCCATGCTCGACCAATTCGTACATCACCGGCCGCGCCACCAAGGCTTCCAGCCGCCCGCGCACCAGCACATAGGGCTTGAGCCCGCCGGTGGCGTCCTCGTCGACGAAGCGCAGCGGATGGCCGGGCCCGGCGGTGACCACGTCCCCGACATTGGTGCGGAACGTGATGATCTGGCCGTCGCCGGTCCCGGACACGTTCATCTCGACGGCGATGAAGGGCGCATCGGCGACGCGGATGCGGACGCGCTCCACCGGCGTCACCAGATAGGTCTTGCCGTCGGCGTCCTTGCGCAACACGCTGGAAAAGAGCTGCACCAGCGGCATGCGCCCGATCGGCGTGCCGAGGTAGAACCAGGTGCCGTCGGCCCTGATCTCCATATCGAGGTCGCCGCAGAAGTCCGGATTCCAGCGCTCCACCGGAGCGGGCCCCTTGCCGGCGCGCGCCGCTCGCGAGATCAGCGCCTCCAGCCCGCGCGCCTCGGTGGCGCTGGTCAGGCCCTTTTCACTGGATTCTGTGCGATGCGTCATGGTCACGAAATAGTCACTGTTGTCCGGATTGTCAGCCTTGTCAGCCCAAGCCTGTGATTTAAGTTCAATCGCAGGCGAGGCCGAATCGCGGCATTCTGCGAATCGAGAATGCAAGCCGGTATTTCCAACCACAAGGATCGAACGGCATGAGCGTGATGATCAAGGAAAGCCCGTTGAGCGACAAGGCGATGATCGAGCAGGCCGAGAAGGCGCTGTCCGACATCTCCAAGGTCCGCGACGCCGTAGGCCGCGTGATCTTCGGCCAGGAAGCCGTTGTCGAGCGCACGCTGGTTGCGCTGCTTGCCGGCGGGCATGCGCTCCTCGTCGGCGTGCCGGGCCTCGCCAAGACCAAGCTGGTCGAGACACTGGGCATCGTGCTCGGCCTCGATTCCCGCCGCATCCAGTTCACGCCCGACCTGATGCCGTCCGACATCCTCGGCTCCGAAGTCATGGAGCAGGATGAGCTTGGCAAACGATCCTTCCGCTTCCTCCGCGGGCCTATCTTTTCACAGCTTTTGATGGCCGACGAGATCAACCGTGCCTCGCCGCGCACCCAGTCGGCGCTGCTGCAGGCAATGCAGGAATATCACGTCACCATTGCCGGCGTTCGCCACGACCTGCCCTCGCCCTTCCACGTGCTGGCGACGCAGAACCCGCTGGAGCAGGAAGGCACCTATCCGCTGCCGGAAGCGCAGCTCGATCGTTTCCTGATGCAGGTCGACATCCTCTATCCGGAGATCGAGGCCGAACGCCGCATCCTGCTCGAAACCACCGGCGTCGAGGAGGCCAAGGCCGACAATGTGCTGCAGCCAGCCAGGCTGAAGGAAATTCAGACGCTGATCCGCCGCATGCCGGTGCCTGAAAGCGTCGTCGAAGCGATCCTCAAGCTGGTGCGCTCGGCTCGTCCCGGTCAGGGGATTGCCGACACCGACAAGCATGTCGCCTGGGGTCCTGGTCCGCGCGCCAGCCAGGCGCTGACCCTGTGCGCCCGAGCACGCGCCCTATATGATGGCAGGCTGGCGCCGTCGGTCGACGACATCCGTGCCCTCGCCGAACCGGTGCTGCAGCATCGCATGGCGCTGACCTTCGCCGCCCGCGCGGAAGGCACATCCGTGCGCGACGTGGTGGCGAAACTGGCAAAAGGCATCTGATGGGTCGAATAGGCGAGGTCCAGGCACCGGTTGCGACGCGCGACGCGCTCGCCCGTGGCCGGTTGCGGGCCTCTCTGGTGCCGGATCTGCTGGTCGAGGCGCGCCGCATCGTCAACACGGTGATCGCCGGCTGGCATGGCCGCCGCAAGCGCGGCATCGGCGAGAATTTCTGGCAGTTCCGCCCCTATGTCGAAGGCGATGCCTCGCGCATCGACTGGCGCCGCTCGGCCCGCGACGACCACACCTATGTGCGCGACCGCGAGTGGGAGGCGGCCCATACCGTCTGGCTCTGGTCGGACCCCTCCCCGTCGATGCTCTACAAATCCTCGGGAGCCGGCGTTTCCAAGGAATCGCGCGCGCTGGTGCTGGCGCTTGCGTTGGCCGAGCTCCTGTCGCGCAGCGGCGAGCGCATCGCCTGGCCGGGCCTCACCGACCCGTTCACCGCCCGCAACGGCGCCGAACGCATTGCGGCCCAGCTCAGCCATGCCGGCAACCTGGCGGCGAAGCCCGATCTCTCCACCATCCGCCGCTTCTGCGACATCGTCATCGTCAGCGACTTTCTCGATCCGGTCGAGGAGACCATGGCCTGGCTCGACGTGCTCGCCCGTCACGGCGTGCGCGCGCATCTGATCGAGGTCGCCGACCCGGCCGAGGAGACCTTCCCCTATGCCGGCCGCACCGAATTCACCGATCCCGAGACCGGCGACAAGCTGACCGCCGGCCGCGCCGAAACGCTTAAAGACGAATACCGCCTGCTCTATATCGCTCGCCGCCAGGAACTGGCCGGCTGGTGCAAGCGCCTCGGCTGGAGCTTTACCGTCAATCATACCGACCGCCTCGCCTCCGAGGCGCTCGTGCGCGTCCACATGGCGATGACCGCCGACAGCAGCCGTCCGGGTCTGACCTCGGGTCATGCCGGGCTGACCGCCGGTGGCGGTCATGCCGGGCTGACCGCCGGTGGCGGTCATGCAGGGCTGACCGCGGGCGGTGATGCCGGAAAGGCGGTCGCATGAGTTGGCTGCCGCTTTCCTTCGGCGCGCCGATGGTGCTGTGGGGGCTGCTGGCCCTGCCGGTGATCTGGTACCTGCTGAGGCTGACGCCACCCAGGCCGCGGACTGAGGTCTTTCCGCCGCTGAGGATCCTCGCCCGCGTCCTGAGGCGCGAGGAGACGCCGCATCAAAGCCCCTGGTGGCTGACGCTGCTTCGCCTGCTGATGGCCGCCCTTGTCGTCACCGCGCTCGCCGAGCCGATCTTCAATCCGCGCGAAAAGCTGCCGGCCGAGGGCTCGGCGCTCGCGCTGGTCATCGACAATGACTGGGCAAGCGCCGCCGACTGGGGCAAGCGCGTCGCCACCGCCGAGCGGCTGATTGCCGATGCAGGCTCGAACGGCGTGCCGGTCGTCATCGCCTTTACCGCCGAGAAGCCGAATGCCGAGATCGGCCCCTTCGATGCATCGGCCGCGCTCGACCGCCTGCGCGCGGCAAAGCCGCGCCCGATCCCGACCGACCGCCCCGCCGTCTATGCCCGCGTCGCAGCCACTTTGGAGCGCCTGCCCGGCGCCAGCGTCGCCGTGCTTGCCGATGGCCTTGCCGCCACCGGTGACGAAGCAGCGTTCAAGACGCTCCTGGAAAGGAATGCCGCGAGGCTGGTCTGGGCTACCTCGGACCGGCTCTCGCTCACCGGCCTGACCGGCGCCGACAATCAGGTCGACGGCTTCACGCTGACCGCCATCCGCGCGCCGGGCGATCCGGCGCCGGCGCAGATCACCGCGGGCGCCTTCGACGACAAGGGCCGCCGCATCGCCGACGCGACTCTGACCTTCGCGCCGGGTCAGACCACCGCCACCGGAACGATGAAGGTGCCGTTCGAATTGCGCAACGACTTCGCCTCGATAGCACTCGATGGCGAGCACCAGGCCGGCGCCGTTCGCGTGCTGGACGAG
The DNA here is from genome assembly GCF_003997575.1 of Mesorhizobium sp. M1A.F.Ca.IN.022.07.1.1. Taxonomy (NCBI): domain Bacteria; kingdom Pseudomonadati; phylum Pseudomonadota; class Alphaproteobacteria; order Hyphomicrobiales; family Phyllobacteriaceae; genus Mesorhizobium; species Mesorhizobium sp. M1A.F.Ca.IN.022.07.1.1. The sequence continues at coordinate 9,026 of NZ_RZST01000140.1, read as the reverse complement.
AGCTCCAAGCGCCGCCGCGTCGGTCTGCTTTCGCAGGCTGAGGCAGACCAGGCGCAGCCGCTGCTGTCGCCGCTCTATTACATTCGCCGCGCCCTGCAGCCTTTCGCCGATCTGGTGGAGCCGTCGAGCGCCGATCTGGCCGATGCCATTCCGCAGCTTCTCGACCAGAAGCCGGCGATGATCATCATGGCCGATGTCGGCACCATCCCTGCGCAGGTCCGGCAACGGCTGGTCGACTGGGTGAACAATGGCGGCACGCTGGTGCGTTTTGCCGGTTCAAGGCTGGCTGCCGCCGGCAACGACGATGATCTCTTGCCGGTCCGGCTGCGCAGCGGCGAGCGCGCGCTGGGCGGCGCGCTTTCGTGGACGACGCCGCAACCGGTCACCGAATTCCTGAAGAACGGCCCGTTCGCCGACCTCGCGCCGCCGACGGAGGTGACGGTCAGCCGGCAGGTGCTGGCCGAGCCGACGCCCGACATCGTCGAGCGCACCTGGGCGACGCTTGCCGACGGCACGCCGCTGGTCACGGGCATGAAGAAGGACAAGGGAACGCTGGCGCTCTTCCACGTGACACCGGAGGCGACCTGGTCGAACCTGCCGATCTCCGGCAGCTTCGTCGAGATGCTGAGACGCATAGTGCAATTGTCGCGCAACCAGGGCGCCGCGGTCGCCAATGCCGAGGCGGCCGCAGCATCGCTGGCGCCCTATCGCATGATCGGCGCCGACGGCGCGCTGGTGCCGCCGACACCCGATGCGCGGCCGCTCGTGCCCGCCGCCGGCCCGCTTCCAGTGACGCTGGAAAACCCGCCCGGCGTCTACGGTTCGGAAACTGGCGTTTTCGCGCATAACCTGCTCAACGCCTCGAGCACATTCACGCCGCTTGCTCGGCCACAGGTCTCGCTGCCGGTGACGGCCATCCCTTACGCCTTCGACGAATCGGAGAACCTGAAAGGCCCGCTGGTCACATTGGCCCTCTTGCTGATGGTGCTCGACACGCTTGCCGTGTTCTGGATGGGTGGGCTGTTTTCGCGCCGGCCGCGCCGCGCCGCGGCGACCGCTGCTGCCCTGCTGATCGTGTTCGGCGGGCTCTTCGGCCACGCCGATTTTGCCCGCGCCGATGATTCGAAGCCGGGCGATTCCCAGGCCATCGAGGACATTTCGAAAACTCGGATCGCCTATGTCATCACCGGCGAGCCGGGCGTCGATTCAATCAGCCGCGCCGGCCTCGAAGGCCTAACCCGCTTCCTGATCGAGAAGACCGCGCTGGAACCCGGTCCGCCGGCGGGCGTCGACATTTCCAAGGACGAACTGACCTTCTATCCGCTGATCTACTGGCCAATCGACGCCACCGCGCCGATGCCCAGCGAAGCCGCGATCGCCCGCATCGACGCCTATATGCAGCAGGGCGGCACGGTTCTCTTCGACACGCGCGACCAGTTCTCCAACGGCATCGGCGCCGGCTCGGCAAGCCCGGCCACCGAGCGGCTGCGCGATATTCTCGGCAATCTGAACGTGCCGCCGCTGGAGCCGGTGCCCTCGGACCATGTGCTGACGAAGTCCTTCTTCATCCTTCCCGAGTTTCCCGGCCGCTTCAACGGCAGTCCGCTCTGGGTCGAAGCCTCGCTCGATGCCAGCAATACCGAGAACCGTCCCGTGCGCACCGGCGACGGCGTCTCCCCGATCATGATCACCGGTAATGATTTCGCCGGCGCCTGGGCGGTCGACGAGAACGGCGATCCGATGCTGCCGACCGTGCCGCCGGATCCGATGCAGCGCGTCTACGCGCTGCGCGCCGGCGTCAACATCATGATGTACATGCTGACCGGCAACTACAAATCCGACCAGGTGCATGTGCCCGTCCTGCTCGAACGGCTGGGACAGTAGTTCATGAACTGGTCGATCTCCTTCGAGCCGCTCGTTTCCTGGCCGCTGTTCTGGGTCGTCATCGTGCCGCTCGCGCTGCTCGCGCTGGCTGGCCTGTGGTTCCGTCAGCGCGGCTCTGTCCTGCGCGTCATCGCCCTGCTGGCGCTGGGCGCGGCACTGCTCAATCCCGTTTTCCTCGATGAGGAACGCGAGGCATTGAAGAGCGTCGTCGCGGTCATCGTCGATCGCAGCCAGAGCCAGGACATCGGCGACCGCACCAAGCAAACCGACGAAGCGCTGACGGGCCTTCAGCAGCGCCTCGGCCGCTTCAAGCAATTCGACGTCCGCGTCGTCGAAGCCGGCAAATCCGAGGCCGCCGATGAGCGCACGGAAACCAGGCTGTTCGGCGCGCTGGAAAGCGCTTTCCGCGATGTGCCGCCCTCGCGCATCGGCGGCGCCATCATGATCACCGATGGCGAGGTGCATGACGCGCCGGCCGGCGCTCCGGAATTCAACGCGCCGCTCCATGCGCTGATCACCGGCAACGAGCACGAGAAGGACCGCCGCATCCGCTTCGAGAACGCGCCGCGGTTTGGCCTCGTCGGCAAGCCGCTCGACATGAGCTATCGGGTCCTTTCCACGGAAGGCCGGGGCGGCCCGGTCGACGTGCGGGTCTCGGTCAATGGCGAGCAGGTCTCTGTCGAGCATGCGACCATCGGTCAGCCGATGAAGCTTGAAGTCACCATTCCCAACGCGGGCCGCAACATCGTCCAGCTTTCGATCGACCACGAGCCGGGCGAGCTGACCGACACCAACAACCGCGCCATCGCGCTGGTCGACGGCATTCGCGATCATCTGCGCGTGCTTCTGGTCTCCGGCGAGCCGCATGCCGGCGAGCGCACCTGGCGCAACCTGTTGAAATCCGACGCTTCGGTCGACCTCGTCCACTTCACTATTCTGCGACCGCCGGAAAAGCAGGACGGCACGCCGATCAACGAGCTGTCGCTGATCGCCTTCCCGACGCGCGAGCTGTTCGTCGAGAAAATCAAGGATTTCGATCTGATCATCTTCGATCGCTATCAGCACCGCGACGTGCTGCCGATCCTCTATTACGACTACATCTCCGAATATGTCGAAAAGGGTGGCGCGCTGCTGATTGCCGCCGGCCCCGAATATGCCGGCGAAAGCTCCATCGCCCGAACGCCGCTGATGTCGGCCCTGCCCGCGATGCCGAGCGGCGAGGTCGTCGATAAGGCCTTCTATCCGCGTCTCACCGATCTCGGCCAGCGCCACCCGGTCACGCGCGGGCTCGACGGCTCCGCCGCCGATCCGCCGCGCTGGAGCCGCTGGTTCCGCACCATCGGCGTCAAGAATCCCGAGGGCGCGGTGGTGATGAAAGGGGCCGACGACCGCCCCCTGCTTGTGCTCGACCGCAAGGGCGAAGGCCGGGTCGGCATGCTGCTTTCCGATCAGGGCTGGCTGTGGGCGCGCGGCTTCGAAGGCGGCGGGCCGCATGTCCAGCTCTATCGGCGCATCGCCCATTGGCTGATGAAGGAACCCGAACTTGAAGAAGAACGGCTGACCGCCGACGGCCGCGGCATGGTGCTGGAAATCCGCCGCCAGACGATGAGCGACGATCCCGGCCCCGCCCAGGTGATCACGCCTTCCGGCAAGACGATGACGGTCAAGCTGGAAAAAGCCGAACCAGGGATTTTCACGGGCAGCCTGCAGACCAGCGAGATCGGCCTCTATCAGGTCGGCAACGGCGACCTCACCGCGCTTGCCCATGTCGGCCCGATCAATGCGCCTGAATTCGCCGATGTCGTTTCCACCGAGGACAGGCTGAAGGCGCCGGCCGAGGCGACCGGCGGCAGCGTGCGCCGGCTCGCGCCATCCTCCATGCTTGGCGATCTTGCCGGCGGTGTGGCATTGCCTTCGATCGTACCGGTCCGCTCCTCGGGGGCGGCATCGGGGAACGATTGGATCGGGCTGCGCACCACCGACGACAGCACGCTGAAGGCCGTCTCGCGCGTGCCGCTGTTCGGCGGCTTCCTCGGCCTCGGCTTGCTGCTCCTGGCCATCGGCTCGATGTGGTATCGAGAAGGAAGGTAGAGCCTTTTCCTTCTCCCCTTCCGGGGAAAGGTGCCCGAAAGGGCGGATGAGGGGCGGCGCGCAACAATCAAATACGGCGCTTGCCCCCACCCTCACCCTGCTCGGCCGGCGGCCTCGCTTTCCCTCTCCAGGACACGGGCGAGGCAGAGCCGCCCTACTCTTCCGGCTCGGTCGTGAACAGCAGCGGATAGCCCTTGGCCTTACCGGCGTCGGTTGCTCGCGCGGCCTTGGTCTCGGCAACGTCGCGCGTGAAGACGGCGACCACGCAGACGCCGCGCGTATGCGCGGTGATCATCACGCGATGCGCCTGATCCTCGCTGAGCTTGAACTCGCCTTTAAGCACCGTCACCACGAACTCCCGCGGCGTGAAGTCGTCATTGACCAGGATGACCTTGTAGAGCTTCGGCCGCTCGGTCTTCGGCTGCGTCTTGGTACGCGGTTTAAGGACGGTCTCAGGCATTGGAATTCACCAGTTGGAAACTGGGTCTGGCTTGCACTTCCTCAGGCAGGGAAGCATTTGTCCATTTGTCCGCTGGAGAGCGGAGAATCGAGGGACGATGAAGGCTTATGTGGGATAGCGCTGTTTGCGCTTCAACGCCCCTGCCGACCGATCGTGCGACGCACCGTCGTCCATGTTGGAACCGCGCTCCATGAACGCGCCAATCATCCAGGCGGCGATGCCGATCAGCGTCGCGCCCGTCAGCACGATCAGGACCCAGCTCTGTGCCGGCGTGATGTAGTCGAAGCTCGATGAGATGGCCGGCGCGAAAAGTTCCGGCTCGGTCCTGCCGCTGGCGGGATCCGGCACTGGGCTGGCTGTCAAGATGATCAGCGCTCTTGCTGCCGCGGTGGCAACCAAGCCGCCGAGAGCCAGCGAGCGCATCATGGACGAAAGCCGCTTCTTCATGCGGATTGTCCTACGGCACCGGCATTGCGATCGGGTTAAGGAAGTGGCGCGGCGCAAGCTGCCGGTGTCAGGATTCGGCCGCTGGAAGCCGCCCCGGCCGGTTTCGGCCGGAGCGGTCTTGAAAGATCAGGATCGAAGCCTGGATTAGGACTTCTTAGCGTCCTTCTTCGGGGCCTTCTTGACCGGGCACTTGTGGGTCTTGGTCACCTTGCAGGCCTTCTTGGCGGCGACCTTCTTCGGAGCGGTCTTCGCCGTAGCGTCAGCGGCCGGAGTCGTGGTCGTGGTCGAGGCGGCCGGAGCGGCGGTCGTCGTGGCGGCGGCGTTGCTGACAGCCGGCATCGAGAAAGCGAGAGCAACAGCGAGGCCGAGGGCGGAGAGGAGGGACTTTGTCATGGCTTCATTTCCTTTTTCATGCGGGTCGAGGAGTTGAGCGTCACTGAACCGGGTCGATCGGTGTCACTCCAAGCAGCTTCAAAGCGTTTGCGAGCATCCGGATGCCCTGCGCCTGTTTCTTGGCAGCGCAGAACCGGTTTCCCTTTCTTTGAAGTGCCTTCGCCGCGGTGACCTGCGTTGCCGCGGCATGGGTTTCGAGGGCTTCGTCAACTTGACGGTTGAGATTGGTGCAGCGCTCGGTCCGGGTCAGCGGCGTTACCTTTGCGTTGGAGGCCCCGACTGCGGCTGTGATGAGCGACATGCTAAGCAAAGCACCCATCACGCTGATCCAGAACCTCTGCATCGGTCTTGCCCGTTACTCCGGAAACTTGCGTCGCAGCCGATGACCTGACCGCCACGCCACCAGTTATGCCCTTGAAATTTTTCACGAGTTTTTCCCGAGTGTAGAATTTTGTTTCTGAATTGTTTCTGGGGAAGCCATTCCGTCCCACGTCGCCGCCACTGGCCAAGATGTGGCCCGAATTCTATCGTGTGGGTGATCACAGAAGGGCAGCTTGGCTACACAAATCGCGGGGTTCTCGTGAAATCCGACTCGCACATACTGATCGTCGATGACGACAAGGGCATACGCGACCTGCTTCAGGAGTTTTTCCAGAAACGGGGGCTGCGCACGACAGTGGCCGCCGACGGCACCGAGATGGAGTCGATCCTGCGCCGGGCGCAGGTCGACCTGATCGTGCTCGATGTGATGCTTCCCGGTAAAAGCGGGCTGGAACTGTGCCGCGAGATCCGCGCCAATCACACGACACCGATCATCATGCTGACCGCGGTGACCGAGACGACGGATCGCGTCGTCGGGCTCGAGATGGGGGCTGATGACTATGTGCCGAAACCCTTCGATCCGCGCGAATTGCTCGCCCGCATCCGAGCGGTGCTGAGGCGCAACGGCACGGCCGAGCCGCGGCGGCCCACAGCCAAGCAGATCTACCGCTTTGCCGGCTGGACCATGGATTGCTCGCGCCGCCGGCTGACGGCGCCCGACGACGTGCGGGTGGAACTGACGATGGCGGAGTTCAACCTGCTGCAGACCTTCGTCAAGAGCGCGCAACGCGTTCTCACCCGCGAGCAGCTCATCGAGTTGTCCGGCGGCGACACCGGTTACAGCTTCGATCGCAGCGTCGACATCCTGGTCAGCCGCCTGCGCCGCAAGATGGAGGACGATCCCAAGACGCCAAAACTGATCTTGACTGTTCGCAGCGGTGGCTATCAGTTTCTGCCCGAAACGACCTCCGAATGAGACGCTTGCTGCCGCAAACCCTGCCTGTCTGGGTTTTGCTCATCGTCATTGCCGGCCTGATGATCAGCCAGGTCGCGACGCTTTATATCGTGGCGCGCGACCGCGCCGCCGCCAACGATGTGGTTGATCTCTACCGGCTGAACGACCGCGCCTATTCGCTGGTGCAGCTGATGCATGACGCCACGCCTGAAGAACGCAAGACGACCGCTTCCGGTCTGTTCAATGCCACCTACGCACTGACCGTTTCGGACAGCCCCGCCGTCACTTCCTCGATCGCCGGCGATGACCAGCTAGCCGAGTTGGAGGACATCCTGGTCGGCCGCCTGTCCAAGTTCGGCATCACCGACGCGCGTGTGCGGCGCGATCCGGCAACGCAGGAAGCCGATGTCCCGGACGGTCAGGTGATGAACAAGGATGTCGGCCAGGTCGAGCGCGATCTGCTGGTGCTGGCCGCGGATTTCGCCCAGAGCGACAAGCTGACGGCGTCGCTGCGCTTTTCCGACGGCCAGTGGCTGAACTTCACCGAGCCGATCACGCCGGCTGGGCCGATCCTGAGTTGGGACAGCCTGCCGCTCTATTCGCTGATAGCGGGACTGATCATCGTGATGTCGATCTGGTCGCTGCGCCGGCTGACCGCACCCTATCGCATGATGGAGACCGCGGTGAACCGCATCGGCAAAGACCTCAAAAGCCCGCCCATCGCCGAGACCGGCAGCCGCGAGATCCGCGCTGCGGCAAAGGCGGTCAACGCCATGCAGATGCGCCTGCGCGACTATGTCGAGGACCGCGAGCACCTGGCGGCGGCACTGGCGCATGATTTGCGCACGCCGCTGACCAGGATGCGATTGCGTCTCGAGCTGCTGCGCAAATCGCCGGCCCGTGAAGCGCTGGCGCATGACCTTGCCGACATCGAGAGCATCGCAAGCTCGGTGATCGACTTCGCCAAATTCGAGGTCACCGAGGAAAAGGCCGAGCGGATCGACTTCTGGTCGCTGGTGGAGGCGGTCGCCGACATGTTCGAGGACGCTTCGTTCGACGAGGACGCCACGCCTTCGCGCGGCCTGGTCTGCATCGCGCGGCCGGTGGCGCTGCGCCGCTGCATCACCAATCTAGTCCAGAACGCCGTCACCTATGGCAAGAAGGCGCATATCGGCGTGCAGCGCTCTGGCGATACAATCACGCTCAGCATCCGCGATGAAGGGCCGGGCATTCCGCAGGCAAAGCTGGATCAGGTGTTCGGTTCCTTCGTGCGCCTCGAACAGTCGCGCAACCGCGAGACCGGCGGGCTCGGCCTGGGCCTGACCATCGCCCGCAACATCGCCCGCGGCGCCGGCGGCGAGATCAGCCTTTCCAACCATCCCGGCGGCGGCCTGCTGACGGAGCTGCGCCTGCCGCTGGCAGCTTGAGTCAGCAAGCGCTTTCCCGGCTGCTCCAGAGGACTGGATCAGCCGCGCCATCCTTGTGATAGTGCAGCCCGCCCTAAAGCGCCGTGCGTCCTCCAGGACGCGGGATGCTGTAGCACTTCAATTTGGTGCATGACCCTTACCGAACCGAAGGTCAGCGACGCAAAAATCGATTCTGATTTTCGGATCCCCGCACGAGGAACCGAACCATGTTCTACGCAATCCTTGCCTATCACGTCGAAGAGACCGTCCAGTCCTGGACGCCCGACGAGGATGCAGCCGTCATGAAAGACCTGCTCGAGATCAACGACAGGCTGACCCGCGCCGGCAAGCTGGGCCCGGCGGCAAGGCTGGGGGAGACGGCGAAAGCCGTCACGCTGCGCGGTCCGGGCGACGGCATGGTGATCGACGGCCCCTTTGCCGAGACCAAGGAGCAGTTGCTGGGCCTCTATGTGCTGGATTGCGCCAACCAGGACGAGGCGATAGCGGTGGCGCGCGATCTCAGGCGCGTCAATCCCACCGCCGTCTACGAGATCCGGCCGATTGCGCTTTATCTGCCGGGCGCGCCGCTGGCCTGAATTCCGGGAGTAGCGACGTATTCACCGCAGCGGGCGGCGCCCGGCGGTGCGGCTGCGCGCCGCAGCATCCGCGGGGGCTTCATCGGCCGGATAGCCGAAATCCTTCAGCTCCGAAATGGACAGACCGGCCAAAGCCCTGCGCTGCATGGCGTCCTGATACCGGCGCTGGAACCCGGCGAAGATTAACGCGATCTTGGCGGCGAGCGTGCCGGCAACTCGGGTGCTCGGCTGGCAGGTTCTGATATTGATGTAGGTCATTGTCATTCTCCCTCGTTCGAACTCACGAGGGCAGTGTCTCATCGGCGCGCTTTGGCAACGTTCGTCCAGGCGTGAAACCGCAGGAAAAAGCCCGCAAAATCGTCGTTAAGTCGGCGGCGGGACATGGTATTCTGCTTAACGCTGTTTCACGGGGCCCCGGATGTACATTCGATTGCTTGGCGGCATCGAGGTTGTCTCCGCAGGCGGGCAACCTC